>JABDPD010000040.1 GCA_013042895.1 Boseongicola sp.
CCTTGAAACAGCATCCCAAATCGCGCCAGAAATGCATCGCGTTCAGATGATCCCTGCCGAAGTCGCGTCACATCCTGTCCTTCGACAGTGATCTCGCCCCGATCAGGTGCGATTAGGCCGAGCACGCTCTTCAAACACACAGATTTACCCGTGCCGGACCCGCCGATGATCACCATGCTCTCGCCCCTCGGGATCTCCAGATTGACGCCCCGAAGAACCTCTTTCGGCCCGAAGGCTTTGTGGACATCCCTAAGTTCAATCATCCCGCGAAAAACATCTCCGTCAGTATGAAGTTGGCGGCAAGGATAAGGACACTGGCTGCCACCACCGCGCGTTTTGTGGCCGAGCCGACACCTGCTGCACCGCGTGCAGAGCGCATGCCGAAATAGCACCCCATAAGTGCTGCTATAAATCCGAATACCGCGCCTTTCGAGAGAGACGACACGATGTCGATCCACTCCAAAAAGTCGATGGTGTTGGTGAGATAAGTCGAGGCATTGAATCCCAGTCGGTTCACGCCGACCAGGTAGCCGCCCATGATCCCGATTGTGTCACCAACCGCAACGAGAACAGGCATCACAACCGTTGCCGCGAGAACGCGCGGCAGGGTCAGGTACTTCATAGGGTTGGTTGAAAGTGTGACTAATGCGTCGATTTGCTCGGTGACTTTCATGGTCGCGATTTCTGCGGCAACAGATGAAGTGACCCGCGCGGCGATCATCAGGCCGACCAGAACTGGACCCAACTCGCGCACCATGCCAATTGCGACGATCTGCGGCACCACTGCTTCAGCGGAAAACCGCGCGCCGCCGGCATAGATCTGCAATGCCAAGGCGCCGCCTGTGAAGATAGTGGTGAGGCCAACGACAGGCAGAGAGTTCCACCCGATCTGGAGGATTTGCACACCGAACTCACGAGGGTACCAAGGAGGTCGGGCCAGATGGCTGATGGTATCGACTGCAAACATGGCGACCCGCCCAATCGCGGCCAACGCCCCAAGGACAAATGCGCCTATCGTTGCTAGAAAACTCACGCAGCCCCCGAATAGCGGCGCGAATAGCGATGGCCCAGCGAGGTTAGTATCTCATAGCCAATCGTTCCTGCGGCTTCAGCCAGATCGTCCACGCCTTGATGCGGCCCGAGAATCTCAAGGGCGTCAGGCACCTCATCCAGATGCGTCACGTCCACGGTGATCAAATCCATTGAAACGCGGCCCACAACGGGACAAGCGATGTCGCCTGCAAAGACGCGCGCGCCTTGCCCCATTGCGCGGATCAACCCGTCGGCATAACCCGCAGCAATTGTCGCGATCTGTCGCTCGATATCGGCTTCCCATGCATTGCCATATCCAACAGTCTCAAACGGACGGACAGCGCGGGTTTGCACGACTGGCACAGAAAGTCGAACCACAGGCTCGGCATCCGCAAACGGCAAACCGCCATAGAGCCCGATCCCGGGGCGCACGAGGTCGAAGTGATACGCCTCGCCCATCAAAGTGCCGCCCGTCGCCGACAACGACCGGCGCGCAACGCCTTCAGTCATTTCTTGAAACGCGCGTAATTGTTGATGGTTCATGGGATGATCTGGTTCATCCGCACACGCCAAATGTGAGATGACCAAACGGGGGCCCGCGGTCATCAGATCGCCACGCAATGCAGCCCAGTCGTCAGCCTCGAGCCCCAATCTGTTCATGCCCGTGTCCAGCTGTACTCCGAACGCTGCTCCCGGTGTTTCGCCAAAATGGCGCGCAACCTGCTCAGGGCTGTTTAACATCGGAATGAGGTCCGCTGACTGGATCAAGGCACCATCGCCGACCATATGTCCGGAAAAGACATAGATGTCAGGATCACTGCCCACAGCATGGCGCACTGCCACGCCTTCGTTGGCAAGCGCCACGAAGAAACTCCGCGCACCCTCGCGCGCCAGTCGCGTCGCTACACGGCCCACATCAAGACCATAGGCATTCGCTTTCACAACAGCAGCAGTTTCGACATGGTCAGATGACATCGCATCAAGCGCGCGCCAATTGGCGGCGATGGCGTCAAGATCGATAAAAAGCTTTGCTGCATTCATGAGATTGGGTGTCCGACAAGGGGCAGGGGGCGTCAAGCCAAAACCCGGTTTCAGACACTCGCAGAAATCTGAACTATTGCCCAGTAATGCACAAAGGTGACGAAACCGAAGATGCAGACATGGACCGCTACACAGCGTTTGGCCAGAGTTTCATCCTTGCGCGCTCAGAGTATTGCAAAAAAGCACCGGGCCGTTGGTAGTGCTACGAAGCGGGCCAATAAATAGCCAGGATCGAAGATAGCGAAGAGGTCTGCGTGGAACGTCAGAACAAAGATCGCGATGGCCGCAAAAGTTAGATCCAAGCCTACAAC
>JABDPD010000042.1 GCA_013042895.1 Boseongicola sp.
GGCAGATTGCGACGGACGTAGCCTTGCGCCGCAAGAGCACAAACACAGTTTCGACCAAAGCTATGAACGGGCTCAGCAACTCCATTGAAGGGGTGAACGGTCAGATCAGCACCATTCAAGGCACGCTTGCCAATTTGCAGGGCGAAGTTGTGAGCGCAGTTTTGACCGGCGCAGACGATGTGGTGCCGCATACGTTAGGCAGAATTCCGGGCGGGGCGATCGTAATACAGTCCGACAACAACACGTTGTTTGCTTGCATCAACACAAGCGAAAACGACGTAACGATGAGGAGCGGGGGAGCCGCCAACGTGGTGATTTGGATTGTGTGATGCCGTTAGACCGCATAACAAAGACCGTGCTGCTTCACGACGGGCCGTTTGACGAGTCCGACAGGTTTTTGCTGCGCGCTCCGGCTACCGACTACATTGAGAACCTGCATTTTCACAAAGACGGAAACCTTCAAAAGCGCAAAGGCAACGAAGTTGTGTCTACGGTTCCCTCTGCGTCGGGCAACCCGGTTGCGTTTCACGCCATTGGCGACTCGCTGCATGTATTGACTGAAGATGGTGCGCGGTCCTGGGACGGCTCCGCTTGGACGCAGAGCGATGTCGCTGGATTTGTTGGCACCAAAGAAATGGTGCTGGAAACGCCTCCTTCTGCTGGCCTTGGGCACGTTGATTTTTTTATTGAGTACGCTCTTTCCGAAGTCTCGCGATACGTGCTTGTTTACGAAGTGCGAGAAGAAAGCGGTTCGGACGCGCCCAAAGGAATTCCTGAAAAGCGTGACAAACACGTCGTTGTGCAAACGTACAGCCCGTCAGGGCAGTTTCTTACGCAGCACAAGATTGACGATGCCCAATCGCCAAAGCTGGTCGCCAACTCTGTTTTGCCGCAACCTTGGCTTTTTTGGCAAAAGGTGTCTACCAACGAGCTTTTCACAAACGTAGTGGGCATAAACGGAACTGTTGTCGCCCAAGGCACTGGATTACTTCCAAGCCATGTGTTTGGTCAGGAATCTCACGCAATCCGAGACGCCGCAGACACGGGTCCAATGATATGGACTCGCTTGGGCGCATCTTCGGACAACATGGCGCGTTACCACGTTGCTCTTGACACCGACAACGATCGCTATCTAGTTTTCTATCAAAAACAAGAGTCGTATTTTGGCGGATCACTTTACTTGGCGCGTTTGGAGTTTGACGGCAACGCCGAAGCGGACGAAAAGATCTACACGGCGTCTGACAACATTACGTATGAAGCGTTGGACATTGCTTACACAGGCAGTTCCACCTGCTGCGTTTTGTGGGGAGGCTACAACTCTGGAGGCGATCGGTTTTCTCAAGCCAAGCTAGAAAGCAGGCCGTCTACTGGCACGTTTGCTCCAGTGGCTTGGCCGACAGGGCTAAACTTTGGAGTTCTTTACAGCGTCGATCTCGGCAATGCGGATTTTTACGGTCGCACTTACTCGCATGGAGGACTTGCCGTTCGCAACAATGGCGACATTGCGTGGTTCGTTCACGACGCAGGCGAGGCCGCTTACGATCAATTTGAACATGTGAGAGATCACGTCACAGGCTTGCATCATGGCAGCGTTACAAGCGCAGGCGCACAAATAGGAACCGACAGGTTTTTGCCTCATCATCGGCTTGCAACGCGGCCCGTGTATTTTGACGACAAGCTGTATTGCGGTGTTCAGCAGTGGACAGACATGACTGCGTACACGCGCAACGTGGCTGGGTACGATGCCTACACCAGCACAGTGGGCGCTTCTAAACCAAAGACCACGGTCATAGCCAACTTTGACCAAACCGCTAACGCGGTAAGGCCAGTTGCGTATTTAGACGCCGGAAAAAGCAAAACTAGCGAGTACGCAGAAAGCGAGTGGTTTGTTCACGCGCCGCGCATTTTGATCGACAACGACCAAATGATCGTTCCTAACCGCATTGTGGTGTACGCAGAGGACTTGAGCCTCAATATGTCGGACATTCCGGCTGGAGTTTTTGGCCTAACGGAAGCAGCGCGTTTTGGCGCAGCGGAGTCCCCGGCAGACGCCATGTGCCGGGTTCATCGCATTGCAAGAGGCGCAATAGACAGCAAACCCGCAAGCGCGGCTCAGCTTGGTGACGGCTTGGCGCTCTCCACCGCTGTACCCATGTGGTTTGACGGAAAATTCTTTGGCGAGTTTGGCCCGTTAGACTCGCCGGAAATTGTCAATGTAACCGACACTCGCATGAGCAACGAAACGCCGCCCAAGCGCCCGCTGCTAGCCTTTGACACAAATGATGCAGAAGCGCCTACGGTAAACTATTGGACCCAGCTTCAGGTAGTTGTGGGCTACTACGACAGCCGTGGGAATAAGCACAGGTCTGCTCCATCTTCCATTGTGTATGTAGACGACCTTTCGGGGTTTGAGCCCAACCCATTTCCAGACGGTACGCCAAACGTAACGTCGTGGCGCGGCAAAGAGGTGCAGGTTTATTTTACACTGCCGCTGTCTGTGTTGCCCGGTGATATTGAGTATTTTGCAGAACTGTACGCTTGCCCCGGCGACGAAAACAATCTTGTGCTTGTTGCCACGTCCGCGATCGACCTAACAACTACGCCTGCGGCACAGAACGTGTGCATCACGGCTCAGCTTGTGCGCTATCGCGGTCAAAACGGCGTGTTTGTGCGGCCTCCGCGCACGTCCCGATCGTTGTACTCTACGGCGGGCGAGCTCGATCCATTTCCGTGGCCTGCGTTTACCAGCTCCGTTGTCACAAGCACGCGCATGTTTGGATTAGACGCAATCAACAAAGGCAAGGTTCTGGTCAGCAAACTGTTCGCGGACTTCATCGCGCCTGAATACAACCCGCAGCTTGACATCAACTTAGGGGACGAACGCGACCTGCTGTGCATCGCCAAAATGGACGATAAAACCGTGGTCT
>JABDPD010000054.1 GCA_013042895.1 Boseongicola sp.
GTTGTAGAATCAGCACGGTCATGATCACAGCCAACGCAGCCCACAGGCTCACTTCAACCCATGGCGACATGTCGTAATACCGATCTGTCAGCAAATACAGGCCCACGACGATGTGGCCAGTGATCGCAAGGTTCAAATAAGCAGGCAGATCATCGGCACGATGATGGAAGATCTCCTCATCACAGGTGTCGCAAACTTCAACCGATTTGACGTATGAGCTGAACAACTTGCCTTCACCGCATTTGGGGCAACGACAACGTAGACCGTTTTTCAAGGCAGGCAGCAATGCACGTTTGTCCGATGGAACCTTGGACGGTTTGTTGCCGAATATTTCAACTTCGGTCATCTCAATCCCTTATCTTCTGCCCCGCCTTGACTTTTTGCCAAAGGATTTGCCGGTGTTTTTGGAGCGCCGCGCCTTGTGAAACGATTTGGTGGACATGCCCAGATCTCGTGGCTCGGTTATCATCTCAAAGCGCATGGCGCCTGCCATGGGTTGCACTTCAACCACTTTGATCTGAACCGCATCACCAAGTCGATATCCCTTGCCGGTGCGCTCACCAACCATGGCATGGGCGGTTTCGTCAAAATGATAATATTCGTCACCCAGTGTGGATATGGGAACAAAACCGTCCGCGCCAGTTATGTTGAGTGTGACAAATAAGCCTGAATTGGCCATGCCTGCTATGCGCCCGTCAAACTCATCGCCCAGTCGGTCTTTCAAATGTTGCGCGATCAACCGATCGACTGTGGCACGCTCAGCCACGACAGCGCGCCGCTCCGCCTGGCTGATCTTCTCGGCAATCTCACGCAAATCATCAATTTCCAGGTGCGGCAGCCCGTCATTGCCATCTCCAACACCCAGTGATGAGATCAGGGCGCGATGAACAATCAGATCCGCATAGCGACGGATCGGCGAGGTAAAATGCGCATATTTGACAAGATTTAGGCCAAAGTGACCGTAATTGTCGGGCGAGTACTCCGCTTGGCTTTGGCTGCGAAGCACCACTGAATTGACAAGATCGGCTTGATCGGTTCCCGCAACACGCATCAGGATGTCATTGAAAGAAGCGGGCTTGAGGGCGGCACCGCGCGCGAGCGGAATATCGAGCGTTTTCAAGAATTCACGCAATGCTTCCTGCTTGGCCAACGAAGGTGAATCGTGCACCCGGTAGACAAGGCGCTGGTCTTTGGACTCAAGCGTTTCTGCCGCTGCCACATTGGCCTGGATCATGCACTCTTCGATCAGCTTGTGGGCATCAAGGCGGGCAGGGACCACGACCCTGTCAACGGTACCATCTTTCTTGAGCAGTATCTTTCTCTCTGGCAGGTCAAGTTCGAGCGGGCCACGTTCTTCGCGCCCCCGTTTCATGCACTCATAAGCATCCCAGAGCGGTTGAAGAATGCTGGTCATGATCGGTGCCGTCGCGTCATCTGCAGCGCCGTCTATTGCCGCCTGCGCCTGTTGATAGGACAATTTGGCATGGCTCTTCATCATCACCCGATGAAAGCTGTGTTTGACTTTACGGCCGCCGCTATTGAACCAGATCTTTACTGCAATTGCCGGACGGTCGACACCTTCCCGTAATGAGCAAAGGTCGTTGGAGATCCGCTCCGGCAACATAGGCACTACGCGATCAGGAAAATAGACCGAATTGCCCCGGTACAAGGCTTCGCGATCCAGTTGAGTTCCAGGGCGCACGAAATGGGCGACATCGGCAATCGCAACATACAGAATATGCCCGCCTTTGGCGTCCGGATCCGGCTCGGCATACACAGCGTCATCATGATCCTTGGCATCTGCAGGATCGATGGTAATCAGCGGAATATCTCTCCAGTCCTCTCGCGGGGCTTCAAGCTTGGGTGGCTTTGCTGCTGCTGCTTCCTTGAGTACCACCTCAGCAAAAACATGCGGAATGCCCTGTGCATGAATTGCGATCATCGACACAGCTTTTTCTGATGACAGAGAACCGATGACATCCTGCACCTTGGCGGTCGCCAGCCCGTAGCGGCCCGACTTTATTGTGCTGATTTCGACCAGATCGCCATCTTTTGCGCCACCCAGATTATCGGGATGAATGACAAGCTCGTTCTCCTTGCGCTCGACCGGGACGAGACGCCAACTGCCATCCTTGATTTGTTCGACAATACCGAGCGTTGCTGCCTTGGGCTTTTCGAGACGTTTGATTACACGGGCGGTGTATCCGCCATCTCCTGACTGGCCGACGCGCGCAAGCACCCGTTCCCCGACGCCGGGAATCACCACTCTGGCGCGCGGGTTGCGGGGCACAGAGATCGACACGCGCGGCTGTTCGCCTTGTGATTCATCCCAATCGACTGGCTTGCCAACCAGCCCGCCGTCTCGGTCACGCGATACGATTTCCAAGACCAGCGTTCCGCTCAGGCTACCGCGTTCTGCATAGCGTTTTCCGCGTTTTTCAAAGGCGCCTTCGGCTTCCAGCTCTTGCAAAAAATGCTTGAGCGCAACCCGGTTTTCGCCTTTCAGGTTGAAAGCCTTTGCAATATCGCGCTTTGTTGACCTGTCC
>JABDPD010000065.1 GCA_013042895.1 Boseongicola sp.
GCAACCGAGTTTCTTGGGTACGACACCGAGCTTGCCGAAGGCGTTGTCCTGGCCATTGTATGCGGAGCGGAATCGGTCAATTCGCTGAAGGCCGGTGAAAGCGGATGGGTAGTTGTGAACCAGACGCCCTTCTATGGCGAGAGCGGAGGTCAGGTGGGAGATCATGGCTTCCTCAGAATACTCGACCAACACGATCAGGGCGGCGTAGTTACAGACACTCAGCGTTTTGCAGGCGGAGCGATTTTTGGCCATTATTACAAGGCTGAAGCGGGCGCTCTTAATGTTGGAGATGCGGTGCAACTTGAGGTGAACCACGAGCGACGCAGCGCCATTCGGGCCAATCACTCTGGCACGCACCTATTGCATGAAGCTTTGCGTCAGGCATTGGGTGAACACGTCGCTCAAAGGGGTTCTCTCAACGCCCCTGACCGACTGCGATTTGACTTCAGCCACAATAAGGCGCTGTCACAAGATGAACTAAAAAGCGTCGAAACCAGCGTTAACAACTACATTCGGCAGAACACTTCTGTCGAAACCCGGATCATGACGCCGGATGAAGCACGCGGTATCGGAGCGCAAGCACTCTTTGGAGAAAAATATGGTGACGAAGTCCGCGTTGTCTCGATGGGCCACGCTGATACCGGCAAGGGTGCGAACGGCAATACCTACTCGATCGAGCTATGCGGAGGCACTCATGTTGAGCGTACCGGCGATATTGGCGTTTTTGTCGTTCTTGGCGACAGCGCCTCAGCGGCAGGTGTCCGTCGTATCGAAGCTCTGACCGGTGAGGCGGCATTCCAATATCTAATTGATCAGGACCAACGTTTGGCAGCTGTTGCGAATGCGTTGAAGGCGAAACCGGCCGATGTAGTCGACCGAGTGAAAGCCCTACAGGACGAGCGCAAGGCTCTAACCGCAGAGATCGCAGACCTAAGGCGTCAGGTTGCCATGGGTGGAGGTGGCTCCGAGAGCCATGCTGAAACAGTAAATGACATTAGCATAATAGCTCAAGTTGTAAGCGGCGTGACCGGCAAGGACCTGCCCGGCCTCATTGACGAGCACAAGTCCCGCCTTGGTTCTGGTGTCGTGGTCTTGATTGCGGACGCGGGCGGTAAAGCGGCGGTAGCTGCAGGAGTGACATCAGATCTGGTCGAGCGGGTTTCGGCAATTGATTTGGTACGTGCGACAGTTGCAGAACTCGGCGGAAAAGGCGGCGGTGGACGCCCCGATATGGCGCAGGGCGGCGGGGCTTCCGTCGAGAATGCGGATGCGGCGATTGCGGCTGCAAAGAAACTCTTGGAGGGCTAAATGGGCGCACTTTGGATTGCACATGTCGATGTGACGGATGACGAGAAATACGGCGAGTACATCAAGGTCGCCTCGGTCGTTATCCCAGAACACGGTGGCACCTTCATTGCACGCGGGGGGCGCTTCGTTCAGTTTGAGGGGCGAGAACGCGGGCGGAACGTTGTTGCGCGTTTTCCAAGCGTGGAGGCCGCAGAAGCAGCCTACAATGATCCGCGTTATCAAGAGGCGGTAAAAATTGCGAAAGTCGCCTCCGAGCGAGAACTTATGGTCATCGAGACAACCGATTAATGAAAGGTGACCTCGGTGCGATGATGGCGCGCCATTTCAGCGACGGCTGTGTACAGGGAATAATCATACGCCCAGAGCGGCGCGCACTTCCTATTGAGCTAGACAAAGTGGATGTTAGCCTTGATGGTCTTCAAGGTGATCATAGCCGCGCTGGAAAGCGTGCCGTCACGCTTCTTCAAGTCGAACATTTGCCCGTCATTTCGGCCTTACTTGGCAGGCGTGAAGTCGATCCGAGTCATTTGCGCCGAAACTTGCTCATCTCCGGTATCAACCTCTTGGGATTGCGCAAGTCTCAGCTCCAAATAGGAACGTGCCAGGTCTACATTCACGGACCCTGCCCCCCCTGTTCCAGAATGGAAGAGGCCTTTGGGCCAGGAGGTTACTCAGCCGTCAGGGGCCATGGTGGTGTTTACGCTGAAGTCATCTCTGCTGGGTCGATCACGCTGGGCTGCAATGTGATGCGAGTCGATGAGGCCGTCTGAGCTCGCCTCCTGCGGGATTACGTTTTCCAGTAATAAGAAACCGTTATTCGATTAGGAACACTGGCCAGAAGGCGCGAGCCTTCTTCCTGAAGGTTCATCGGTTTTTCAGTCTTTAACGTGTGTGAATGTAGCTCAAATCGTCTTTCAAAAGAATTCGAACGGATAAATGAAAAAGGCCGCAGCATTACGCGGCGGCCCTTTTTGCTTACTCTCAAGTTCTCTACGCTTCGATCAAACCATCGTCATCTTCATTATCGATGTCGGACTTGCTGATTTCTGGATCATCAAAATCAAGACCATGGGCCGCGCGAATCTGATCCTCAATCGCCCAGGCGATATCACGGTTTTCCTTTAGGAAGGTCTTGGCGTTCTCACGCCCCTGCCCGATACGCTCATCACCATAGCTAAACCACGACCCGGATTTCTCGACCACTCCGGCTTTGACACCAAGATCAAGCAACTCACCCGTCTTCGAAATACCTTCGCCATACATGATGTCGAATTCAACCTGCTTGAAGGGCGGTGCAACCTTGTTCTTCACAACCTTCACCCGCGTCGCGTTCCCGACAACTTCATCGCGATCCTTGATCGCACCGATGCGGCGAATATCAAGGCGCACCGATGAATAGAACTTCAACGCGTTACCGCCAGTCGTTGTCTCGGGCGAACCAAACATCACCCCGATCTTCATCCGAATCTGGTTGATGAAAATTACCATGCAATTGGAGCGCGCGATTGAACCCGTTAGCTTGCGCATAGCCTGGCTCATCAGTCGCGCATGCACACCAACCGAGCTATCGCCCATGTCCCCTTCAAGTTCAGATTTTGGTGTAAGGGCTGCAACCGAGTCGACCACAACCATATTCACTGCACCGGACCTCACCAAAGTATCAACAATTTCAAGGGCTTGCTCGCCAGTATCAGGTTGTGAAATCAACAGTTCATCAAGATTAACGCCCAGCTTCTTTGCATACTGAGGGTCAAGCGCGTGCTCAGCATCCACAAATGCGCAAACGCCACCCTTTTTTTGCTCTTCGGCGACCGTGTGCAGCGTCAGAGTGGTCTTACCCGACGATTCCGGGCCGTAGATCTCAACAATTCGACCCTTCGGCAGACCGCCAATTCCCAAAGCGATATCCAAACCGAGCGAACCGGTGGATGTTGCCTCAATCTCGGGCAGCACGTTTTCACCGCCCAGTTTCATGATCGAGCCCTTACCGAACTGTCGTTCGATCTGCGCGAGCGCCGAGTCGAGCGCCTTAGCCTTGTCGCTAGCTTTCTTATCCGTCATTTTCAAAAGTTCTGCCGCTGCCATTCGTCCTGTTCCTTATTTCATAGCCGCGCGTGGGCGGCAACGATGCTCATGTTCGCCTCTTGTTCTTATTTCTCTATATGAGACCAAAAAGAGAACATATCAACAACTTTGTTCAAACTGTATCGAAGTTGCGGGTTAAGGAGAGGTTACAAATCCTATATTTTTTCACGTTTAGTGCAGTTGGTCGTGAACGACGTTGGTTAACTGATTGAGAGAAAATGGCTTTGGTAGAAACACCGAATTTGGAACGCGCATCTGGTTTTCCGCAAGGCTTTCTTCCGCATAGCCCGACACAAACACTACACGTGTTTCCGGGCGGCTCTCCAGTGCCTGTTTCACCCAAGTGGGGCCATCTAGACCGGGCATAATGACGTCCGTTACGAAAATATCGACCTTCAAGTCAGGATTCGCCAAAGTCTCCAGCGCCGTTTCTGCATCTTCAGCCTCAAGCACCGTATAACCCCGCATGCGCAATGCCCGAGACGCAAAAGCGCGCACCGGCGCTTCGTCTTCGACAAGCAGGATGACCCCTTCTCCATGTCTCGCTGACGCCTTTTCGCTTCGCGTCGGAACCTCATCTTCCGCTTCCTCTTGTCGCTCATGGGCCGGGAAGAAGAGTGAGAAAGTCGTACCTTTGCCGAGCACACTCTCCGCGAAGATAAACCCGCCGGTTTGCTTGACGATCCCATACGCCGTCGAAAGCCCAAGCCCAGTTCCCTCACCAGTCTTCTTCGTCGTGAAGGACGGCTCGAAAATCTTGGGTAACTTGTCGGCCGGAATGCCTGATCCATCGTCCTTCACAGTGATCACCACATAGTCGCCAGCGGGCAAATCGGCGTGGTCGCGAATAAGCGCTTCGGATAATCTTCGCGGCTCAACTTCGATCTCGATAGATCCTCCGTCCGGCATCGCGTCCCGGGCATTAACGACAAGGTTCATGATCACTTGCTCGAACTGCCTGCGGTCTGCGCGGATAACTTTCTCTGTTCTCGCGATGTTCAGATCTAGTGTAATCTTTTCGCCAACCAGTCGGTTCAAAAGATGCGTGAGATCCGACATGGTATCGCGCAGATCTAGCGGCTGAGGCTTCAGATTTTGCTTGCGTGAGAACGCCAAAAGTTGCCCGACAAGGCTAGCAGCGCGGTTGGCGTTTTGAGCGATTTGCATAAGGTCCATATA
>JABDPD010000070.1 GCA_013042895.1 Boseongicola sp.
CCCTAAACGGTACCCCATGCGCCTCCGAAAATCGGGGGCTTTTTTATGCGCGACTTATGGAGATTGGCGCGATGAGCAAGACGCAGATGACTGGTGCGAAAATGGTAGTACAGGCCCTGAAAGATCAGGGTGTTGAGGTGGTCTTTGGCTATCCCGGCGGTGCTGTTCTCCCGATTTACGACGAGATTTTTCAGCAAAACCACATCCGTCACGTCCTTGTGCGTCACGAGCAAGGCGCTGTCCACGCCGCGGAAGGCTATGCACGCTCAACCGGCAAGCCCGGAGTGGCGCTGGTGACATCCGGCCCCGGCGCGACGAACGCGGTGACGGGTCTGACGGACGCCCTGATGGATTCGATCCCGATCGTTGTCCTGACTGGTCAAGTTCCGACGTTCATGATCGGCAACGACGCCTTTCAGGAGGCCGACACGGTGGGCATCACTCGGCCCTGCACCAAGCACAACTGGCTGGTGAAGGAGACCGACGAATTATCCAACACCATTCATCAGGCCTTTCACGTCGCCACAAAAGGGCGTCCCGGGCCGGTCTTGGTCGACATCCCGAAGGACGTGCAGTTCGCGAACGGCAAGTATACTGCCCCGAAAGCCGCGAAGGTGTCGCATTATCAGCCGCAGGTTAAAGGCGACATCGAAACGATTACGGCGTTGGTCGAAGCAATGGAAACCGCCAAACGCCCGCTGTTTTACACCGGCGGCGGCGTCATTAACTCTGGCCCGGCCGCCAGCACGCTGTTGCGTGAGCTGGTCGAGGCCACTGGCTTTCCGATCACCTCTACCCTGATGGGTCTGGGTGCCTACCCCGCGAATGGCAACAAATGGATCGGCATGCTGGGCATGCACGGTTTGTATGAAGCGAATCTTGCGATGCACGACTGCGATCTGATGATCAACATCGGCGCCCGCTTCGATGACCGCATCACGGGTCGGGTTCAGGACTTTTCACCGGATTCAGTGAAAGCACACGTAGATATCGATCCATCTTCGATCAACAAAGTAATCCGCGTTGAACTGCCGATCATCGGGGACGTGGGGCATGTTCTCGAAGATATGTTAAGAATTTGGAAATCGCGCGGTCGAAAGACCGATAGCGCTTCCGTGAAGAAGTGGTGGGCGCAGATTGAAGAGTGGCGCAAGGTCGATTGTCTGGCGTTCAAGCAGGAAGGCAATGTGATCAAGCCGCAGCACGCACTGGCGCGGCTTGAGGCTCTGACAAAGGATCACCCGTCGCGATATATCTGCACGGAAGTGGGCCAGCATCAGATGTGGGCGGCGCAATACCTTGGGTTCAATGAGCCGAACCGCTGGATGACATCAGGTGGTTTGGGGACAATGGGCTATGGCTTCCCGGCTTCGGTCGGCGTGCAGATGGCACATCCCGAGGCTTTAGTGATCAATGTCGCGGGCGAGGCCTCGTGGTTGATGAACATGCAGGAGATGGGCACGGCGGTACAGTATCGTCTGCCAGTGAAGCAGTTCATTTTGAACAATGAGCGTCTTGGCATGGTGCGTCAGTGGCAGGAATTGCTGCACGGTGAACGGTACTCCGAGAGCTGGTCCTCTGCACTGCCCGACTTTGTCAAACTGGCGGAAGCCTTTGGGGCAAAAGGCATTCTGTGTTCCGACCCAGAGGATTTGGATGATGCGATCATGGAAATGCTGAACCACGACGGGCCAGTGATCTTTGATTGTCTGGTGACCAAGCATGAGAACTGCTTCCCGATGATCCCTTCGGGCGAGCCACACAACAAGATGCTTCTCGGCGAAGCCTCAACCAAAGACGCCATCGGGACCAAAGGTGCGGTTATGGTGTAGGGGCTCTGCCCCACATCCCGAGGTATTTTGAAAAGGATGAAGTTGGATCATGTCTCCACTTAAAATCAAAAAAGGCGCATCGAGCCATTCAGCTTATGACCTACGTGACCCTCATGCCGAGGCGATTGAGCGGCATACTCTGGCGGTTGTTGTTGACAACGAGGCGGGTGTTCTAGCCCGTGTCATCGGGCTATTTTCGGGGCGTGGTTATAACATTGAAAGCCTGACAGTTGCCGAGATTGACCACACCGGGCATCGCTCGAGGATTACGATTGTGACGACGGGGACGCCGTCGGTGATCGAGCAAATCAAAGCGCAGCTTGGGCGTATTGTACCTGTGCATGAGGTGCATGATCTGACGGTTGAGGGGCCCAGCGTCGAACGCGAGTTGGGTCTTTTTAAAGTAGCGGGAACAGGCGAAAAACGTGTGGAAGCCCTGCGGCTTGCGGACATTTTCCGGGTGAATGTGGTCGATTCTACGCTTGAAAGTTTCGTATTTGAGATTACGGGAACGCCCGATAAAATCGATGCGTTTGCCGACCTGATGCGCCCGTTGGGCTTGCAGGAAGTGGCGAGGACCGGGGTGGCCGCGCTGTCACGTGGTGAGGCAGTCGACTGAAGCCTGCCGCTTTTTCCAACAGCTAATGTGCGCGCGCGGCGGTTTCTTCGTCGCGCGTTTTCTTTAAGTAGCATGTTAGTGTTAACGGAGACCAAAGATGACGTTCCGCCCAGTGAAATCCACTTCGATCGCGCAACCGACAATGGAGGGCGCGGGTGTGCATTTGCATCGTGTTTTTGGCTTTGGCGACCCAAGCGAGAGTGATCCGTTTTTGTTGCTCGATGATTTCCGAAACGACGATCCGGCCCTTTATCACAAGGGATTTCCCTGGCATCCACATCGCGGGATCGAGACGATCACTTATGTTCTTGAAGGTGAAGTAGAGCACGGAGACTCCCTTGGAAATCGCGGACTATTGGGACGTGGATCGGTGCAATGGATGACGGCCGGATCGGGGATATTGCATCAGGAGATGCCGAAGGGCGATGCATTCGGGCGGATGCATGGGTTTCAGCTATGGGCAAATCTGCCCGGTGCTCATAAGATGACGGACCCGCGGTATCAGGACATTCAAGGCTCTGATATTCCACAGATTATCGACGATGATGGAACAGCGGTGAAGATCATCATTGGCAAGTTCTGGGGCAAAACGGGACCAGTTGACGGGATTGCGGCGGAGCCGATGTTTGTAGATGTCTCGATCCCGCCGAATACGCGAAAAGCCCTGCCGGTAGATGCCTATTCAAACGCCTTTGCTTACGTGTTTGCGGGCTCAGCCAGTTTTCGTGACGCCTCGCAACCTTTTGGCGTCAGGGTAGAAAAGGAGTTTCGCGGTGAAGAACTCAACATTCGGGACTTGTCCGGAAATCGTACTTTGGTGCGGTTTGATACGGGCGACGAAATCACAGTGACCAGTGGGGATGAGGGCGTTCGATTCTTGCTCATCTCGGGCAGACCACTCGAAGAGCCGGTGGCGTGGCATGGGCCGATTGTGATGAATACCCGAGATGAGTTAATGCAGTCTATTCAAGAGCTTAACAATGGTACCTTCATCCGATCTCAGCACTGATGAGTGCCATCAAACCAAACGTCTGTATCGCGTCGGTATCACGTCGGTATTACGTCGGTGCGACCGCTCGCAGCGCTGACGGACTGTTAAGGTTCACCCGGCACTTCCTAAAATCTATAGAGCTTTCACAAGACCAGCCCTAACGCCCTTAGGTTCCTTTTACCCCTGCTCGCTATAGCTGCACCGCGTTGGCTAAACGTCGTGTTTCGGAAACCAGGCTAGGCGTAGGCGGTGTCCAAAGCCGTTTTGATCTTTGCAACGGCGCCATCCACGTCGGCGAGTTTGTCGAGGCCGAACAAGCCAAGGCGGAACGTGCGAAAGTCGTCAGGCTCGCCAACCTGAAGCGGAACACCTGCAGCGATCTGCATGCCTTGTGCCGAAAACTTAGATCCGTTCTGGATGTCGGGGTCATCGGTGTAAGAGACCACAACGCCGGGCGCTTCAAATCCAGGAGCGGCCACGCTTGGAATGCCTGCTTCGGAAAGGAGGGCGCGAACCTTAGAACCAAGCTCGAGCTGTTGCTCTTTCACCGTATCGAAACCAATCGCTTGTGTTTCGAGCATGGTGTCGCGGAATTTAACCAGCGCGTCTGTGGGCATCGTCGCGTGATAGGCGTGACCACCACCTTCGTAGGCCTGCATGATCTGGTACCATTTGGCGAGATCAACAGAGAACGAAGTACTTTGGGTTTCAGCCAGACGCGCGATAGCAGCATCGGACAGCATGACCAGACCTGCGGCGGGGGATGCACTCCACCCTTTCTGCGGAGCCGAAATCAGGACGTCGACTCCGGTCGCGGCCATGTCGACCCAGATTGTGCCGGACGCAATACAATCCAGAACGAAAAGGCCGCCATAGGAGTGCACGGCTTTAGCAACCGCCGCGATATACTCGTCGGGTAGGATAATACCGGCAGAGGTTTCCACGTGGGGGGCAAACACAACGTCAGGCTTTTCTTCAAGAATGGCGCGCGTGACGTCTTCAATTGGCGCGGGAGCGAACGGCGCCTGATGGTGGTTGCCGGTCCGACGGGCCTTCATAACTGTTGAACTAGAAGGAATGTCGCCGGCCTCAAAAATCTGGGTCCATCGGTAAGAGAACCAACCGTTGCGGATGACCAGCGCACGGCGCCCTGTGGCAAACTGACGGGCGACTGCCTCCATCGCGTAAGTACCGCCACCGGGAACGATGGCGACGCCGCTTGCGGAGTATACGTCTTTCAGCATTGATGAAATGTCGTTCATCACAGTCTGAAAGGCTTTGGACATATGGTTCAGGGAGCGGTCAGTAAAAACGACCGAGAACTCCATGAGACCATGCGGGTCAATGTCGGATCCAGAGGTCATGTAGCGGGCTCCCTTTGCGTTTCACACTGGGTTCGGGATAGCGCGGGACGCGTGCTGGGGAAAGATATGTTTTTGGATTAGGAGATTGGGAGGCTGAGGAGACGTCCTTAGAAAACGGTGAGTCTTGGCTGAAATGCATACACCGAGATAAGGAGCGTTTGAGCGATGGCTCTGCATCGCTGCCCTCGAATCATCGACTGTGATAGGCACTCGGCGAAGACAGACCGGAGCGCGCGATGACCGAGAACTACGTGACGATCAACAAAGAGATCTGGAACGCTGATGCGGCCAACTGGGTGGAGTTCGCCAAATGGCGATGGGAGGCTGAAGTCCCGATCTGGGGCAGCTGGGGAAATCCCGAGGCCGACCTGGGAATGCTGCCGGTCGATATGTCGGACATGGACGCGATCGAACTTGGGTGTGGGACAGGGTATGTTGCGGCCTGGATGCACAAGCGCGGCGCGCGCGTGACGGCAATTGATATATCCGAGGAACAACTGGGGACGGCGGGCGCTCTGGCAGACGAGCGCGGGGCAAACATCACTTTCCTCGAAGGGAATGCCGAAGCCACAGGGCTTTCTGACGGCTCATATGACTTCGCGATATCGGAATACGGTGCTTCCATTTGGTGTGAGCCCGAGAAATGGCTGCGCGAGGCTTGGCGATTGTTAAGACCCAGCGGGCGGTTAGTTTTTCTTGGGAATCATCCGCTTTCGCTGATCTGCTCGCCCATTGATGGCTCACCGGCGGATCGGGTGCTGCACCGGCCGTATAAGGATATGTGGGGCGCAGATTGGACGAAGGTTGAGTTTGAGCCGACAGGCGTATGTTTCAATCTGACGACGTCGGCCTGGATGGATCTGTTTGCCGAGATCGGCTTTCAGGTCACGAAGTATCAGGAACTATATGCGCCAGAAAGCGAATTTGGTACGCGCGGCGCTATTCCTGCAGAGTGGGCCAGGGTCTATCCGGTCGAGCAGGTCTGGCACCTGACCAAACAAGGTTAATTCAGGCGCGCCGCGAAGGGCTCGGCTTTTGCGGCGTGCGAACAGGAGTGCGTGCGTTCAGCCGAAAGACGCGCGAATGAACTGACCGGTGGTCATAGTACGCACACGGCGTTTGTTGGCGCGCGGCGGTTGCAGCGTCACGATGATCCGCTCAAGAATTGGTACGAGCGAACGCTCAGAGCCTTCGGCGAGCGGAACGGTGCTGGTGCCTGACTTCATGCGAACACGCAACTGCGCGGGCTTTCCAGGCTCCTTTGAACGCACAATAAATACGCTTTCAATATCGGCGACTTTCAGGACGGTGCGGACACAGAATCGATCCTTGGCGTTTAGCGTACCGAGGCGCAACTCGCCGCGGGCGCTATCTACCTGAAATTTCATACGAAAACCACGGTCGGCGTAACGGTGGAGACCATACCCGACTGCAAGGAAAGCGAAGAGCATGGCAGCTTGGACAGCAATTATGCCGTTTGTCGGGCTGGTCATGCCGGGCAGAAACAGAACGATTCCCGCAGCGGGGATCATCATCATGCCGACCAGTTTGATGGCCAACTCCCAAAGCGTGCTTTGGTCGTTCTTGCGTTTCTTCTTTTCGGAGACGTTAAATCCCCAATGCGAGTCCCAAACGCGCAGCTTTGACGGCGCTGTTCTGGTAGCATTTGTATTCCAGAAGTCTTCCGCTAGTGCGTTCATTTTGTAGCATCTCCGGGCATCCCCTCCCTTGGTGTTCGTTAAAAGCGAATGAACGTGACGAGAATTGGGCGCCAGTTGGGCAATTATTAAGAAAGTTTTAAGACAATGGCTCGCGGCTGGGTTGTGCGGCAGACTATGAGGTACAAAAAAAGGAGAGCGTTTCGGCGACAAGTATTTGTGATAATTGGGTTCTCACGAAAAAAGGGGGCCGTTTGGCCCCCTGTTAGTTTCGCTTGTCAGGCTCGATGTTTATATACCGCCCGGTTTATTGCCTGCGGCCTGACCCGCGTTAAGAGCGCGCGCACGCGCTCCGTGTGAAGGTGGGGGGACGTGAGTGCCGCCCCACCCTGTTGGTTTAGCTACACCCGCTTGTCGCGCCGCAGGTGTTGCACTTCATGCAGGTGCCGTTGCGCACCAGTGTGTAGTTGCCGCAGTCGCCGCATGGGTCCCCCTCATAGCCTTGCATTTTTGCCTTGGTGCGGGCGTCCATCGAGACGGTGCCTGTGGCGATGGCGGTTTCGGATTTAACTTCCGCTACGACGGTTTCGAGTGTCGCAACCGCGTCGCCTGCTGAGTCGAGGGCTGTGGCCCCTGCTCCGCCCTGCACGACCATGAGACCCTGCGGTGCGCGGTTTCTGAGGTAGCCTGTCGAGACGACCTTGCGGAGGACTTCGACTGGGTCTTCGCCGTTTGCGCCTTCGACTTCCTTGAAGTTGCGCTTGCCTTCATCCTCACCACGACCGAGGTCGTCGAAGCTGACGCCTTCGGGTTTGACGTGTGCGAGGTCGGTGCGGTCAAGGTAGGACACGGCGAGCTCGCGGAAGATGTAGTCGAGGATCGACGTTGCGTTCTTGATGCTGTCGTTGCCCTGAACCATGCCGGCTGGCTCGAACTTGGTGAAGGTGAAGGCGTCGACGAATTCCTCGAGCGGCACGCCGTACT
>JABDPD010000075.1 GCA_013042895.1 Boseongicola sp.
GGCACTGGATGATTTATCACTCATCGGTTTTTCTCAATAAATTATGGCCAATCCCGCCTTTCACGACATCTGCGCAGCTGCGCAGCTGCGAGCTGCTGAAGCGCATTGACCAAAGTTTCAAATAACCACCCGTTTTGGTGTCACTTCATGATCGAAGTGTTCTGAAACTGTCCACTGATTCCGCCACGCCGTCACGCAGCGGCAAAGGATGCCAGTTCAATCGCGCGCGAAAGCGCCTGATCGGCACAGGGCAACGCGCGGTCCGAAGCACAAACCTGCCGCTGGCCGGGGCCCACCTGAAACAGGCCCGAGTAATAGACTCCGCCCGCAACTTCGGTCGCGCAAGGCACCCAAGCCCCGCCCGGACCCTTCACAACTTGCCCGACGCGCACGTTCACAGACCCTGGCGGAGGGCTGGCAACGGCGGCAGTAGCATTGAGCAGACGGTCGAGAATCACGGGCGTTCCTTTTCAACCGCCACTCTCTCCAAGCAATCTGACAAAAAAATGTCCAAAATCACCGCGCCGCCAGGAATTATTTGCAACCCAATGGCGAACCCGAAATCCGATTTGGGCAGGCCCAATCTTTCGCTCGCACCCGACGCCCCCGATCGCCCCAAGAAATCCTTATAAAACAAACCGCTACGGATTTCTCTAAAATACTACATTTCTGCCTTCTTTTCCTCGCTCTCTCTTGCGACAACTTACGACTAGTTGCTTTCGAATTGATTTAATTTCGCACCATCTTTCTCCTTGGAGGCCAAGTGTACCAAACCAAGAGTACCAGCGGCGTTACAGTAGCCATGCTGCGCGCATTTGTTTGCATGGCGCGGAACTTGAATCTCTCCAAGACCTGCGAGGAGCTTGGGGCGACCCGGCAGACCGTGCGGCGTCACCTTACTGACCTTGAGACGATCAAGGGCGAACCGCTTTTTACGGTTATCGACCGACAGTACCACTTGACCCCCTTCGGTCAGGCATCGCTCGATGGAGCGAAATCTTTGCTCCTTCACCTCGACACGTGGTCCGGACAATCGTCGCTCACCAAGAACTTCTCCGAAGGCCTGGAATCCAGCCGATACGTGGACGCCGAAGGTCGCGAATTCTTCTCGCAGCAACACCCGGTTTCAAAAGTCGCTCTAGATGGGCTTCCAATCCTCAAGCGTGCCTTCGTGGCTTGGGGCAACGCCGAAACCCGCATCGAGCATGAAGCAATGCAGATCATTCGCCCTTATTCCGTGCTATACCGGAAAGGCCCACTGGGCTGGGTTTTTGCTGATATTGGTACCGAGTCGGCTTACGCCAAATGGTTCGGCTGGGCATGGTCGAAAAGCGCTATCGGCAAACTGATGTCTGAGGACAATGTCGGCGACGAGTTCAATGAGTTCATCGCAGGTGCTTATGGGCGCATTTACGACGAAGGTGGCGTGCGAATTGACCACCTGTTCGCTTACCTACCCAAAGACGGCGGCGACCCTGTACCAGTGACATTCCAGCGAATGCTGCTTGGCTGTGCCTTCCCGGACGGCACGCCGGGTCTCAGCGTGATTGCTGTTATCACCAATCAGGTTGAAATTGACGCCATGACTGAAGAGCACCAAACCGAAATCCCACCTGATTTGATCATGGATTGCCCTCCGGGGATCGCTGCCGAAGTGGCCTAATGGACACAACCGACAAATGAACCGAACGTAAATCTCGGAAATTGCGGCAAAAAACGTACTCAATTGTGACTTTTTGATGGTAACGTCATCCCTAGCCTGGGGCAGGCTTTGTTTAGGGGTGGGTGATGTCCGTACGAAATGTCGTCGACATGGTTATGAACGTGTCGGGAATCATAAAAGAGTTGGAAACAACCGGCATGAGGGTCGTCGTAGGCGACGATTTCTCGGAATACCGCGTTTATCGCAATTCTCAGACGAACCGTTCGGCCATGTATCCCATGTTCGACGTGGCCTGCTCGTATATCGACGACACCAACGGATTCTGGATCTGCGGCTTCAACGACGCTGATGAACTGGTTCACACTCAAGCCGTACGCCTGCTCGACCTAAACAACATCTCACTGGCCCAGCACCTGAACGTGCACCGCCACAAATACATCACTCCCTACACAACGCCTGATCTGGACCTGACCTTCTATCAAGGCCCGGAAGCCCTGCGCTCAATTACTGGCCGCGTCTGCTACCACGGCGAGTTCTGGCTCCCGGCCCGTGGCCTTGGCGGCCCACGCGCTCAAGGCGTCACCCCACTTTTGTCGCGCCTCCTGTTTGAAGTGATGCATAACAAGTGGGATCCAAACTACACCTTTGCCTTCGTTCCAAAACAACTCGCCGAAAAAGGCGCTCACATGCGCTATGGCTACAGCCACTGTGAACCCGGCAAATGGATTGGACCGGACCAGCAGGTGACTGAAGAAGACTATTTGGTCTGGATGAGTGCCAATGACATGATCAATGCGCTTTCTCAGCCACCACAGTCGCTAAATTCGAGCGGAAAGGTCTCGGCAATCCGCGAACAATTGACATCCGTCGCCGCAAAGGGTTGACCTGTAGCTGTTATATTTCAGACGAGCACTTTCAATTAACCAACGTAGTCCATAAGACCGCACCAAATGTCAGAAACAAGCTACGTAGGCTCGATGTCGTCATCATCCCGCAGGGCAATAATTGGATCCATCGCGGTCAGCATCGCCTTCGTGATGGAGTTGACGCTCGTTCCGTTGCTCTTGCCTGCCATTCAAGAACAGTTCAGCCTTTCCATCGGCCAGCTTGCGTGGGTCTTTAATTCGTACGGTATCGCGGTCGCCGCTGGCGTACTTCTGGGCGGCCTATTAGGCGACGTACTTCGGACCAAACGCGTTTTCAGCGCTGGTGTTTTGATGTTCGCCGCCGGCTCCGCTACGGTCGCAACCGCTGGAACTTTTGAGATGATCATCGCTGGTCGCGTCTTACAGGGCTTTGGAGGCGGCGTGTTTTCGCCCCTGATCCCGCTCCTGCTAACCCGTTCCGCGCCAGATAGGCCCGGCAAAGTGCTGATCGTCTGGGGCAGTGTTGCAGGCTACGTGGCCGCGTTTGCACCATTCCTCTATGGCATCACGCTCGCCGTTCAGGGTTGGAACCTTGCCTTCTTGATCTTCGCGGTCGTGTCCCTTGGGGCGCTCGTCATCGTGAACGGCGCGAAGGCCGACGACGAGCCGAAAACACCACCCTTTTCAAAAGACACTTATTCGAAACTGCTGCAAACCCCAGGCCTCTGGGTCATGTATGTATATATATTCTGCACCTATGGCTCGATCACTTTCTTCCTCTTCAGTGTCCCGCTTTGGCTTTCAGGCAACGACTATCAGGTGTCCAACATTGGCCTCACACTCTCAGTCATGTGGCTCAGCTTCTCGGTCATAAGCACATTGATGCGTAACTGGGTCGACCGACCGCGCGTGCGCAAGATCCTGGTGACAGCACCGGTTCTGATTGCAGCGGGTTTTCTTTCAGCGTTTTTGTCCACCACGCTGACGGCTTTGTTGATTGCTGCATTCCTGATCGGCGCAGGCCTCGCCTGCAGCAATGCTCCCTCCACGCAGATTATCCTGAGGTTCGCCCCGAAAGGCACCGGTGCTTTGTCCGCCAGCCTCGACATAACCTTCGCCCGCTTGGGCGGCGTGGCGGCTGTTGCGATGCTGGCGCAAGCTGCGTTCAGCTACACTTTCGTCGCCATATTGATCATGTCGATTGTTGCCCTTGGCTGCGCCATCTCTACATCACGACGATTGCGATCCGCGACCTAGCTCTCGGAGAGAGCGACCTTCATATCTTTCACAAGATAGATAGTCTCGCCATCAGCCTCGACACGCCCGTCTGCGACACCCATCGTCAAACGGCGCGTCTGGATAGCCTTGGTGAAATCCACATAATAAGTCAGCATCTTGCGATCTGGCCGCACCATGCCCGTCAGCTTTACTTCGCCAACGCCCAGCGCATAGCCACGCCCTTGCCAGCCGCGCCAGCCAAGGTTGAAGCCCGTCAGCTGCCAAAGGCCATCAAGCCCAAGGCACCCCGGCATGATCGGATTGCCCGGGAAGTGACAGTCAAAGAACCAAAGGTCCGGCTTGATATCAAACTCGGCCACCACATGCCCCTTGCCATGCTCACCGCCGTCTTCGCTGATGTCCGTAATCCGGTCCATCATCAGCATCGGAGGCTCTGGCAACTGCGCGTTTCCGGGCCCGAACAACTCGCCCCGTGCGCATTTCAGAAGCCCTTCGCGGTCGAATGATGTTGGATAATCAGCCATGTCTGCCCGTCCCCGTTCGTTATCTTTATTGCAGTTTGTTACGCCTTCTTCGCCCATACCAAAGCCTTGGAATGTGGCGCAAGTGCCGTGATGCATGTGACAATCAGGTAAATCGACGGTTTTCAGATTGAAACCATGCACCCAAACACCCTATATTCTTTGAAACAAGGTGGTTTAGAACCGATGGATACCGAAACACAGACCCGCGTGACCGATTGGCTTGCCAAAGCCGATTTGCGCCCGACTCGTCAGCGCCTTGCGTTGGCGTCTCTTCTCGTCGGTGATGGGCAGGACCGTCACGTCACCGCAGAAAGCCTCCACGCGGCCTCGCAATCCAGCGACGATGCCGTGTCACTGGCGACAGTCTACAACACGCTGCGTGCCTTTTGCGATGCGGGCCTTGTGCAGGAAGTCACTGTCGACGGCTCCAAAAGCTATTTCGACACCCGTGTCGACGATCACCCGCATTTCTACTGGGAAGACGACGCACGTCTCACCGACGCTCCTGCGGATCAACTTGAAATCCTGAGCCTGCCTGATGCACCAGAAGGCACCGAGATATCCACAGTCGACGTCGTGATCCGCCTGCGCAAACGCTGAAAAACACACCCCTAAAAACCAAGGGCGCTGCAAGCGAATTGGGAATCACTCCGGCCGCCGTCGGTTAGCGCATTCGCTCGCTCGAAGACTTTCTTGGCACTGACCTTCTGATGCGCGGTCGCTCTGGCCTTCAGCCGACTAAAGTCCTCGACGCAGCCATTGCAGATCTCAAGATCGCTTTCGAAGCTCTGGACCGCGCCACCAGTACGCTCGATTTCCAGCGCGTCAGCGAATTCCACATCGTCGCAGACCCAGACTGGGCCGAGCTTTGGCTCATGCCTCGTCTTCCCGAATTCAAGAACGCCCACCCAAATCTGCTTTTCTGCATAAACGGTGCGGGCGACGTCCCCGTACGGCTCGGCTCGCCCGACATTCGCATCGCCACCGACAACTTCGACGGCGAGCCCCTCTACCAAGACGTCCTCGTTCCCGTCACCGGCCCCGACAACACCCGCCGCATTGCAGGCTTTGATCCGGTCTTTCAAATGGAGGGCCTGCCCCTCCTGCATCTGCGCGACCAGCTCGAATCCGAAGGATACCCCGGTTGGGTCAACTGGTTTCAAACCTTTGGTCACCGCGAAAGCGGCCCCGACCGAGGCATCAACTATCCGAACGCGCGACTTGCCCTCGATGCCGTCCGCCAAAACGTCGGCTTTCTGGTTTGCAACCTCTCACTTGTTCTGAGTGACCTCGAAAAGGGCAGCATCGTCCACGCCTTCCCTCTTACCCAACACCTGAAGACCGAGCGACCTTACCGCATGACAACTCGCTCGGACGTCAAAAACCGCGCAACCGTCCTGCGCTTTGTCGAATGGCTCCAATCGAAATGCCGCGAGACCCAAGCCGACCTCGACGCCGCCAAAAACCGCCAGTAATCTCGAAGCGTCCACCCCAAAAAAACAGTACGCCTAGTGCACCCGCATCACCCAAATCTCGCAGAAAAAATCAGGCTCCGTCGTCGGTAGCATCTGAAACGCGGGCCCCTTGCTATCTACCGACATCTTCCCCGCAGCTTCGAGATCGGCCAGAATACCAGCATAGCCGCACCGCTCCCATCCATCCGGAACCACCCCAAAGATCACCAATCCGCCGGGGCGCACAATGCGCGCGAACTCCCGCAAACTTACACAAGGCATTTGCGTGGTCGTCCCGCAAGTGATCACGCAATCAATCGTGTCATCCGCAAACTCGGTTGGGCCACTCAGATCGCATTGATGCAGCGCCTCATAAACACCTTTTTCACGCGCGACATCCAGCATTCCGCGCGAGTAATCCACCGCAATCAACCGCGCGAATCCCGCCGCCTTCAGCGTCTCGCCAACCAACCCGGTTCCCGCCCCCGCATCAACGATCAGCGCAGCCCTATCCAACACCTGCTCGGCGACCTTCACCGCCTCCTTTGGCACCAGATAGTCTTCATATGAGCCGACGTCGCCATCATAAGCCTGCGCCCAAAGATCGTATCGCCGCCGCATCTCTTCGTTGGATTCCGCGCGGATCACCCAGTCTACCCGCCCCTCTTTTGTGTCTGGCAGTTCATTCTTCGACATGGCTTTCCCTTACTGCGGAATGTCTCACAAGATTAGGTCCGTTGGCCCCAACCAGCAAGCGCCGGCACCCCAGACCAGAACACCCTCAGTCCGAGTTGCCCACGCAGATAGACAGACACCCCTAAATAAGTGCAAGCTCCTAAAACAAACGCCACCGCGAGGACCGCCAAAAAGACGGCCCCGCGAAAAAGAGCGAGGGAGGGACAGCCTTGGAGGCAATAACACTCACATACCCGATGATGGTTGTGCTCGGCCTGCTGACCTTCACCGTCATCCTGTTTGTCTCCGAGGTCGTACGAATAGATTTCGCGGCCATCCTCGTCATGGTGCTTCTGGGCCTGATGAGCCAACTCCCCGGCCTCGACAGCCTCGCCGACGTCAGTCAGCTCTTCAACGGCCTCGCCTCCAACGCGGTCGTTTCGATCATCGCCGTGATGATCATCGGCGCGGGCCTCGACAAAACCGGCCTCATGAGCAAAGTCGCCGCCTTCATCCTGAAACACGGCGGCAGCACCGAAACCCGCGTCGTACCAATCATCTCCGGCACTGTCGGCGTTATCTCGTCCTTCATGCAAAACGTCGGCGCCGCCGCCCTGTTCCTGCCCGTCGTCTCCCGCATCTCGGTCAGGACCGAGCTTCCCCTCAGCCGTCTCCTCATGCCCATGGGCTTTTGCGCGATCCTTGGCGGCACCATGACCATGGTCGGCTCTTCACCGCCGATCCTTCTCAACGACCTGATCCTTACTGCCAACCAATCCCTGCCCGCCAGCGCCCGGATGGAACCCTTTGGCCTGTTCTCGGTCACCCCTGTGGGCATCGCCCTCGTGATCACCGGCATCCTCTATTTCATGATCTTCGGACGCTGGGTCCTGCCCAAGGAACAAAAGGGCGGCGACGCCACCAGTGGGCAATCCACCAAGGAATACCTCAAAAAGATCTACGGTCTGAAAACCGACATTTTCGAGATCACCATCCCCGAAGGCCACCCAGTCGCGGGGCAAACCTTTGATGACCTGATCAAGAAATACCACATCTACATCATCGGCAGCGCCTATCACGGCAAGACGTGGTTCGCGCCCGTCATTCAGACCGAAATCACTACCCCCTGCCGCCTCGCCGTTCTGGGCCGCCGCAAGGAAGTCGTCCACATGGCCGAAGACATGGGCTTCGGACTGCACGACAAGCTCGATGTCTTCGCCGAAGACTACGCCCCGACAAAATCCGGCATAGCAGAAGTCGTCATCCCCCCGGGTTCCTCCGTCATCGGCAAATGCGCTCATGACCTGGTTTTTCGCAAAACCTACGGCGCCAGCATGCTTGCGATCCACCGCGGCGAAGAAACCCTGAGCCTAGTCGAAACCGAAGACCACACCCACACGCAAATCGGCGAAGTCCCTTTCAACGCCGGCGACACGTTGGTCATCCTCACCACATGGGACGCCCTGACCCGCCTCAGCCGCAACCGCGACTTCGTCGTCGTCACAACCGATTACCCGCAAGAAGAACTGCGCCCCAAGAAAGTCGGCTGGGCACTGCTGTTCTTCGCCATCGCGCTCTCGCTCATCCTGTTCACCGACCTGCGCTTGTCGCTCTGCCTGCTCACAGGCGCGGCGGGCATGATCCTCACCAAGGTCCTCGACATCGACGAAGCCTATGAAGCAATAAGCTGGAGCACGGTGTTCCTCTTAGCCAGCCTCATACCGCTCGGCCAAGCCGTGCAAAGCTCCGGCAC
>JABDPD010000077.1 GCA_013042895.1 Boseongicola sp.
TCCTTCGTGAGATCAGAAGGGAACGCCGGGTCTGCGTCGGGAAAGTATGTCCAATCCCATGGCACAGGCACTCCAGCCAATTCCCAATGCCCCGACGGCGAGTCTTTGCCCGGCGAAATCTCCGTTGCGGCCCCCCAAAGGCCATTTTCCTCATCCGGCAAGCCCGGTGCATCCTCCCCGGAGGCCAAGGCGACCGCGCCTTTCAGTCCAAGACGCCCCAAATTCGGCAACTTAAGCGGTCCCGAACGTTCATCCTCAGCCTGACCAGCCGCGCAGGCCTGTGCAATATGCGCAAGCGTGTTGGCCCCCGAGTCTGGCACATCGCCATTGAAGAAGCGGTCGGCATCTGGTGCTCCGCCAATCCCGACACTATCCAATACAATGAGAAACGCGCGCGCCATCAGCCCACCTTCGCAACAATGAGAGGGCCAGTTGCCAAAGCTTCGCCAAACTGAACAGCATCAAGAAAGGCCTTCTCAGCCGCTTGAGCCGACCGTTCGCTCCGCGCATGCAACCTCGCCAGTGGCTGTCCCTTCGCAACTTTCGTCCCAAGCCCGACAATCTCTGAATAGCCGACAGACGGGTCGATCCGCTCGCCACCCTTAAGCCGACCGCCGCCCATATGGACAACTCCCATCCCGATGCCACGCCCGTCCAAGGCCGTCACAACACCCGCCTCTGGCGCCGCAATTTCGCGTATCACATTTGCTTCTGGCAAACGTCTTTGCCATTCGGAACTAAAGTCAACCGGCCCGCCGACTTCCGCAATCATCCGGTCAAAGATTTCCGTTGCCTTACCACTGGTCAGCGTTTCACTAAGCTTTTCCGCAGCTTTCGCCGGATCGTCGTCGATTCCCGCCAAAACCAACAACTCAGCTCCTAGCGCCAGTGTTACTTCAACCAGTCGGGAATTCTTCGGCGCCGTCAAAGCCTCCATAATCACCGCCACTTCCAGTGCATTGCCTGCCGCCGGAGCGAGCGGTTGGTCCATATCCGTGATCAACGCCGCAGTTTTGCACCCTGCGCCATTCGCGGTTTTGACCAATGCCTCTGCGAGCCGTGTCGAGTCCTCAAGACTCTCCATGAATGCCCCTGATCCTGTCTTTACGTCCAAAATAAGCGCCTCAAGGCCCGCCGCTAATTTTTTGGACAGGATCGAGGCCGTGATCAAATCAACGCTTTCAACCGTCGAGGTCACATCGCGGATTGCATAGAGCCGCTTATCCGCCGGAGCCATATCGCTCGCCGCCGAGACGATCGCACAGCCAATCTCGCGCGTCATCTTGCGAAACCTGTTCTCGTCTACTTCCGTAGCAACACCAGGTATCGCTTCCAGTTTGTCCAGCGTCCCACCCGTATGCCCAAGACCACGGCCCGAGATCATTGGAACATATGCACCTGCTGCAGCCAGCATCGGCGCAAGCAAAAGCGACGTACAGTCTCCAATGCCACCCGTTGAGTGCTTGTCGATCACCGGCCCCGGCAGGTCCCACTTCAAGACATCGCCCGAGTCTCGCATCGCCAGTGTCAGCGCGACCCGCGCGTCCTCGGAAAGACCGTTCACGCAAGCCGCCATGGCAAATGCGCCCGCCTGTGCGTCCGTCACACCGCCCGATGCCAATCCACGCGCAAACCAACTCAGTTCAGCTTGTGTCGGCTCCAATTGGTCTCTGAGCTTGGCAATGATCCGTCGAGCATCCATGGATCAGACCTGATCCATGTGGCTGGCATCAAAAGCACCGGGCAACAGCTCTGAGACAGGCATCTCCTGTACTACGCCATCCGTCGTCGCCATCGCAATGCGCGCTCCCTCCACAGCGAACTCAGCCAGCTTTTGACGGCAACCCCCGCAGGGAGGCACGGGAGAGGGGCTCTCCGCGATGACGGCGGCCTCGACAAACTGCGTTTCACCCGAAGCAATCATTGCCGCAATCGCGCCCGCCTCGGCGCATGTACCTTCTGGATAAGCAATGTTTTCAACGTTGCAGCCAACGTAAACGGCCCCGGACGCCGACTTGAGCGCGGCCCCCACTTTGAACTTAGAGTAAGGCGCATAAGCGTTCAGTCGCACTGCGGCGGCTTCGTCGATCAGGCTCATTCCGGCTCTCCCTCGGTCTTTTTACGAAACTGAACCCAGCGGCCTCCAAGCGCAAGGGCGCTCAGTCCGAAATCGTCCGAAACGCCCCCGGTAAAGCGACCTCCAGCAATTCGACATCTTCACTCGGCTCGCTATATCGGGTCGCCATACCCGGCGGGACCACAAAGGCGTCACCCGGTGAAAGACGGTATGGTTCCTTCCCCTCTCCTTCCAGCGTCAACGCACCGCCCATCACGAAGGTGAAAAGAATGTCGCCCTCGTGGCGCGACCACTCCGGATCACCTTCCCCACGCCGAACAACATGCACACCGGCAACGCCGCCAGTATTCTCTTCGATACTCGTGTCGCGGCTTTGATACCCCTTCAATCGGAACGCTTTCCAATTGGCCTCGTCCGCCTTGTGATGCACAAAACGCTGCCCTTGAAAGCGGCGCTCCGGGTCCAACCTGCCGTTTGGCAACTCCATCTCGTGATCAATTGTTGTGACATGCTCCGCCGGTATCCCTATTTCTATTACCTCTATATTGTCGCTGGCATAGAGCACGCGGTGGCGGATCTCGGGTGGCTGTATCACGCAATTCCCTGCGTGAAGTCTGAACGGCTCGCCTTGATCTTCGTACACAAGATCAACCCAGCCCCGATAGCAAAAGATCAACTGAAATCCGACCGTGTGGTAATGCACCATGTCCGGCACTGGCCCTCCATCGGGGATACGAATGTGGCTGGCGATAATCGACCCGCCCAGTCGCGATGGGATCAAATCGCGATAGTGCATACCGGCCCGCCCTATCACCCACGGGGCTTGGTCCGCCAGACGTCGGACAACAAACGCATGTTCCGTTTCCGGTAGCACGAACGGTGGGTTCAAGTCGTCGATTTCAATCCGTGTGCCGTTGGGTGCCTTCAAAACCCGTTCACCATCAGCAAACCCATCCGGATCCTCCACCAGAATTCGCAGCGTTCCGGGTGCCTCGCTCGCCGATGCATCAACACGAACGCGCAGACCGTGACCGGAGAACACAGCGACAGTAGGGTCATCTGCCGGATAGATTGTATCCATCCGCATTTTCAAAACCTTCGTAAAAAAGGGTAGATCCTCGCGCAGTTCCTTCGTAGGCAGCCGAACTTCGGCGCGGATCTCACTCATTCTTGCTCTCCTGACCCAATGTGCGCAGACTGCCGTTCATAAAGTCGCAGCGCAAGCCTGTCTCCTTGACGATCAGTGAGCCTCAGGTTAAGCGCTTCGAAATAATTGTTTAACGTTAAACAAAAACGGGAGGGACGGTATGACAAGCGATCCAAAACAAGAGGCGCTCCGCAAAGCCGCCCTTTATTACCACGCAAATCCCAAGCCCGGAAAACTCGAAATCCGCGCGACCAAGCCTCTGGCAAACGGCCGCGACCTTGCTTTGGCCTATTCTCCCGGCGTCGCGGAAGCCTGCCTTGAAATCAAGGCCGACGCGAAAACTGCACGCGACTACACGTCTCGTGGCAATCTCGTTGCCGTGGTCACCAACGGGTCTGCGGTCCTTGGCCTTGGCAATATCGGTGGCCTTGCCTCAAAGCCCGTGATGGAAGGCAAAGCAGTCCTCTTCAAAAAGTTTGCCAATATTGACTGCTTCGATATCGAGTTGAACGAAAGCGACCCTGAAAAGCTCGCCGACATAGTTTGCGCTTTGGAACCGACCTTCGGTGCAATCAACCTCGAAGACATCAAGGCGCCTGATTGCTTCATCGTCGAAGATATCTGCCGCGAGCGCATGAACATTCCCGTCTTCCACGACGACCAGCATGGCACCGCCATTGTTGTCGGGGCAGCCGCGACAAATGCGCTGCGGGTGGCTGGCAAGACTTTCGAAGACATCAAGATTGTCTCCACGGGTGGAGGTGCTGCTGGTATCGCCTGCCTTAATATGCTTCTGAAGCTTGGCGTGAAACGCGAGAACGTGTTCCTCGTCGACATCGAAGGCCTCGTGCATGAGGGCCGCGAAAAGGACATGACTCCGCAAAAAGCCGATTATGCACAGCCCGGGGGCCCTCGTGCACTGAGTGAGGTCATCGAGGGCGCCGATCTTTTCCTCGGCCTTTCCGGCCCCGGCGTCCTAAACCCCGAGATGGTCAAGAAAATGGCCAAACGTCCGATCATTTTCGCGCTTGCCAATCCGACGCCCGAAATCATGCCTGACCTTGCCCGCGAAGTCGCGCCAGATGCAATCATCGCGACGGGCCGTTCGGACTTTCCAAATCAGGTCAATAACGTCCTTTGTTTCCCCTTCATTTTCCGAGGCGCATTAGATGTCGGCGCGACAACCATCAACGACGAGATGAAAGTCGCTTGCGTCGAAGGCATCGCAGCCCTTGCCCGCGCGACAACCAGCGCCGAAGCCGCGGCCGCTTACCAGGGCGAACAACTATCCTTCGGTGCCGACTACCTCATCCCAAAACCTTTTGATCCCCGCCTGATGGGCGTGGTCGCAAGTGCGGTTGCCGGGGCTGCAATGGAAACCGGTGTTGCCGAACGACCGCTGGAAGACATGAAGGCCTACAAAGCTAAACTCGACGGGTCGGTCTTCAAATCGGCCCTCATCATGCGCCCTGTTTTTGAAGCCGCCGCGACGGCTCAACGCAAAATCGTCTTTGCCGAGGGCGAAGATGAACGCGTCCTTCGTGCCGCCAACGCAATGCTAGAAAGCACGACCGACAAGCCGATCCTTATTGGTCGTCCCGACGTTATCGAAAGCCGCATCGAGCGCGCCGGCCTTCCGATCCACGCCGGCGTCGATTTTGATGTAGTGAACCCCGAGAACGACCCCCGCTATCGCGACTACTGGCAGACCTATCACAGTCTCATGGACCGCAACGGCGTCACCCCCGATCTGGCTCGCGCCGTCATGCGCACCAATACGACAGCCATTGGCGCTGTCATGGTTCACCGCGAGGAAGCCGATAGCCTTATCTGTGGCACCTTTGGTCAATACCTGTGGCACCTGAACTACATCAATCAAATCCTTGCCACGGACGAGTTGCACCCCATCGGTGCATTGAGCCTCATGGTCTTGGAAGACGGCCCAATGTTCGTCGCCGACACACAAGTCCATCCCGAGCCCTCGCCGCATCAGATTGCGGAAGTCGTCATCGCAGCCGCTCGCCACGTCCGCCGTTTCGGTATCGCGCCAAAGATCGCGCTTTGCTCGCACAGCCAGTTCGGCAATCTGGATTGCGAAACGGGGCGTCGGATGCGATCCGCCATCGACATTCTCGACAGCGAACCGCGCGACTTCGAGTATGAAGGCGAAATGCACGCGGACGCCGCGCTCGATCCCGAGTTGCGCGAACGCATCATGCCCAACGCGCGCTTTGAAGGTCCCGCAAACGTGTTAATCTTTGCAAACACCGATGCGGCTTCTGGCGTACGCAATATCCTGAAACTCAAGGCTGGCGGGCTTGAAGTAGGCCCAATCCTTATGGGCATGGGCAACCGAGGCCACATTGTAACCCCGTCCATCACTGCGCGCGGGCTGCTGAACATGTCGGCTTTGGCGGGAACGCCAGTCTCCCTTTACAGCTAAGTGATTCTAGGCGCGATGGTCATCTGCCCGTCGCGCATACTTTGCAACTTTGCAATCCTGGGAGTCCGACCCAGTCCCAAAAGTATTACGCCAAGGGGTTTGCAAAATTTTGCAACCCAATATAGCAAACTCTGCAAATATTTTGCGATAAACTGTCACGCCTGATGCGGGCAAAGCTTGCTCACCCCATACCTCGCGCCCTATTCCCTTTAGGAACTCAAGGAGGAGGGACCCATGGGCTATCGCGACGTCTATTCAGCTGCGCAGGCAGATCCAGAAGGCTTTTGGATGGAGGCAGCGCAAGCGATCGACTGGGTTACGCCACCTACCCGCGCCCTAAACCCCGACAACGCGCCGCTCTATGAATGGTTCACCGACGCCGAAGTGAATACCTGTTGGAACGCCGTCGACCGCCATGTTGAAGCTGGAAATGGCGAACGCGCGGCAATCATCTACGATAGCCCAATCACCGGCGCCAAGAGCACAACGACCTACAGCCAACTCCAGACACAGACCGCTGCACTTGCTGGAGCGCTCGCGGAACGTGGCGTTTCTAAAGGCGACCGCGTCATCATCTACATGTCAATGGTGCCCGAAGCCCTTGTTGCCATGCTCGCCTGCGCGCGCATCGGGGCCATCCACTCGGTCGTCTTCGGCGGGTTCGCCGCTAATGAGCTTGCAGTGCGCATCGACGACGCTACGCCAAAGGCGATCATCGGAACGTCCTGCGGCGTGGAGCCAAACCGTGTCGTTGAGTACAAACCGCTTCTGGACGCCGCCATCGAAATGTCCGAGCACAAACCCGACTTCACGATCATCCTACAGCGCGAACAAGCCATCGGCGCTATGATCGAAGGCCGCGATTTCGACTGGCAAGCGGCCGTCGCAGAGGCAACTCCGGCCGCATGCGTCCCAGTTGCCGGAAACCACCCCGCCTATATCCTCTACACCTCCGGCACCACGGGCCAACCAAAGGGCGTCGTGCGCCCAACAGCGGGACACCTAGTTGCGCTCAACTGGACCATGAAGAACATCTACAACGTGGAGCCCGGCGACGTTTACTGGGCGGCCTCGGACGTTGGTTGGGTAGTGGGTCACAGCTACATTTGCTACGCCCCTTTGATCCACGGCAACACCACCATCGTCTTTGAAGGCAAACCTGTCGGCACCCCGGACGCAGGCACCTTCTGGCGCGTCATCGAGGAGCACAAGGTCAAAGTCCTGTTCACCGCCCCAACCGCCTTCCGCGCAATCAAACGCGAAGACCCGAAAGGCAAGCTGGTGAAGGACTATGATCTGTCCTTACTCGAAACACTCTATCTTGCCGGCGAGCGCGCCGACCCTGACACCATCGAATGGGCGGAAAGGATGCTAAACGTACCGGTTATTGACCACTGGTGGCAAACCGAAACCGGATACGCAATCGCTGCTAATCCAATGGGCATTGAAAAGTTACCGGTAAAGACCGGCTCGCCCTCGGTCGCTATGCCCGGTTGGGACATCCAAATCCTTGACGAAGCGGGCCACCCGGTCGCCCCCGGCGAACTTGGTGCGATCGCCGCCAAGTTGCCGCTGCCGCCTGGCACTCTACCAACGCTCTGGAACGCCGAAGACCGCTTCCGTAAAAGCTATCTCGACCACTTCCCTGGCTACTATGAGACCGGCGACGCAGGCTACATCGACGAGGACGGCTATCTTTACATCATGGCTCGCACCGATGACGTCATTAACGTTGCAGGTCACCGCCTGTCGACAGGCGGCATGGAAGAAGTGCTCGCCGCGCATCCGGATGTCGCGGAATGTGCAGTCATTGGCGTGACCGACGCACTGAAAGGCCAGCTTCCTGTGGGGTTCCTGTGCACAAACGCGGGCACCACGCGCTCGGACGCCGAAATTGTTGCCGACTGCATCAAACTCGTGCGCGACAACATCGGCCCTGTCGCCGCTTTCAAACTCGCCTGCTGCGTTCCTCGCCTACCCAAGACCCGCTCTGGCAAAATCCTGCGCGGAACCATGGTGAAAATCGCCGACAGCGCCGAGTTCAAAATGCCTGCGACCATCGACGATCCTGCGATCCTCGACGAGATAAAAGAGGCGCTCCAAGGTATCGGTTACGCGAAAGGCTAACGGCTCTTTTCAGCGTGAACGCCCGCGTCTAAGGTGCCCGGAACATGCCGGACACCTGCCCCACCCTTTTGATCGTCGCGCAATCCGGTCGCCTCACATACGAAGCCGTCCTGTTTGCCGCATCGCTGCGCGCCTCGGCTCCGGATTTCACCGGAAAGCTTGTCATAGCCGAACCCCGCCCCGGCCCTCTCTGGAACGGTGATCCCGGCATTTCGGACGACGACGCCCGCGACTTCCTGACAAACCTTGGCGCCGAAATCCGCAGTTTCGACAATCAGCACTTCGGCAAAACCTACCCTCCCGGCAACAAGATCGAAGCGCTTTCGACCCTGGACAAAGATGAACGTTTCGTCTTCTTCGACACCGACACTCTTATCACTGGCCCCCTCGATCAGATCGCCTTCAACTTCGACCGGCCCAGCGCCTCCATGGCCCGCACCGATACCTGGCCCGACCCGCCACTCTATGGCCCCAGCTACGCCGAAATCTGGCACGCCATCTATGACCGCTTCAATGTGCCCTTCGAGCCCACACTCGACACAAAGCAACCCGATGACCATTGGGAGCGTTACCTCTACTTCAACGCAGGCTGGTTTTATGCTCGAGACCCCAGCGATTTTCGCGACCGTATGCTTGACGTAATGACCAGCTTGCGTGACGAACCGATGGAAGTCCTTGCCTCACAAAGTATTTTCCCATGGCTCGACCAGATCGCTCTGCCTGTGGTCATATC
>JABDPD010000079.1 GCA_013042895.1 Boseongicola sp.
CGCACTCATGCCTCAGGAGCCCCTTCCGGCTCTATCAATGTGCCCTGACGGCTGAACTCATAGACCCGTGCCTCCGCGCCTGACCCGCACCGTACGGCAATCCAAACAAGACCGGTTCCCGGCACGCCAACACACTCGGTCACAGCACCACCGGTCTCGGCCATAAAGAGCGCCGCCCCCGCCTCGATCACTTCCGTCTCGGTGACAAGATTGCGAGCGCCAAGCCAAAGCCCGAACGCCGCCGCGCCAACGCACAAGGTGACCGTCACACGGACCACCTGGCGGGGCACCTTGATATAGGGCGACATACTCACCCCATCGCCCCCATCATCTCGCGCCCGACAAGCATCCGGCGAATTTCTGATGTCCCGGCGCCAATTTCCATCAGTTTGGCATCCCGAAAGAGCCGCGCGACCGGTGCGTCTGCCATAAAACCTGCGCCGCCCATTGCTTGGACCGCCTGATGGGCTTGCGTCATCGCCACTTCCGACGAATAGAGGCAACACGCCGCCGCATCGGCCCGCGTTACGTCTCCCCGGTCACACGCCTTGGCAACTTCATAAACATACGCCCGGGCAGAATTCATCGCCGTATACATGTCCGCGATCTTGCCCTGCATTAACTGAAACGACCCGATTGGCTGACCAAATTGCTCGCGGGTCGAAACATAGGGCATAACCTCGTCCAAACAGGCGGCAATGATCCCTGGTCCGATCCCTGCCAGAACCACCCGTTCGTAATCCAAGCCCGACATTAGAACCCGTACGCCACGACCGTCCTCGCCAAGGACATTCTCAGTCGGCACCTCTACATTAGCGAAGGTTAATTCACCCGTGTTCGACCCCCGCATCCCCAGCTTGTCGAAATGTGGCCCTGTCGAAAACCCCGCCATGTCGCGCTCAATGATGAAAGCGGTAATCCCTTTCGAGCCGGCTTCAGGATCCGTCTTTGCATAGACCACCAGCACATCTGCATCGGGCCCATTGGTAATCCAATATTTCGAGCCGTTCAGCACATAGACGCCGCCCCTCCGTTCTGCCTTCAGAGACATCGAAACAACGTCCGATCCCGCACCAGCCTCGCTCATCGCCAATGCGCCCACGTGCGCACCCGATACCAGTTTCGGCAAATATTTTTGCTTTTGGGCTTCAGTTCCGTTCAGATGAATCTGGTTCACGCAAAGGTTCGAATGCGCCCCGTAGGACAATGCCACCGAGGCGCTTGCACGCGCGATTTCTTCAACAGCCACCGTATGGGCCAGATACCCAAGCCCAGTCCCGCCGTAGGCTTCGCCGACCGTCATTCCTAACAGTCCGAGATCACCCATCTCGGCCCAAAGATCGCTTGGAAAATTGTTGGTCGCGTCAATCTCAGACGCAATTGGCTTAACCCGCTCCTGACCCCAGCGATGCACCATTTCGCGAAGTGCCGCGATGTCTTCGCCCTGATCAAACTGCATGGAGCTAGCAAACATCGCACTGACCTTAAATTAATGAACGCTTGTTCAATTAATACAGATTAACGCCAAACCGGTCAATCATGGTGAGCCGTTCAGCCTTTGCAGACAAGCGTAATCCAACTAAGGCTAGCACATGGAACCAACAGCACTCCTCGCAATATTGATCCCAATCGCTGTTATACAGATTGTTGGTTGGGCCACACCTGGGCCAAATCACCTAACGATCATCACGGCGTCTGTCACTTCGGGGCGCGCCGCAGGTATACGCGCTGCTACGGGTATCGCAGCGGGCGCGCTCACATGGTCGTTGATCGCCATCTCCGGCATCGCGATCATCTTTGAGGTCTTTCCGCCACTCTACGTTGCCCTGCGCGTAATCGGAGCGGGGTACCTTATCTATCTGGGATCAAACGCATTTCGCGCAGCACGCCGCGGAGGAGTCTTCAAACTCACGCCGGGCGAGGCTTCGCCTGCCACGACGGCCCCCTTCCGAACCGCCTATCTGGTCATGATGACAAACCCAAAGGCGGTCCTGTTCTTCGGCTCCATTCTGACCGCTTTCATTCCGCCAGAAGGCTCGCAATTTTTGATGCTTATCATCGTCTTGCAGATCGGATTTCTTGCCGCCGTGCTCAATATCTTCGCCGCGCTCTTCTTTTCAGTCGGCCCGGTAAAACGCGCTTTTGAGAATTACAGCTACGTCATTTCAATTGTGTTCGGCGTACTTTTCTGCGGTCTTGGCGCGCTGGTTGCCTGGGATGTCATTCAAGGATTTCTGAATTAATTTGGCGCTACTTCAGCAACACTTCCGCAATCATATCCAAATCATCGTACCTGTTAAGCATTGCATCCGGCGTCAAACGCGCAATTCCCGGCCCCTCCGGCCCAAAGCTAACCAGCACACAAGGCACCTCAACCGCACGCGCAGTTTTCACGTCCGTTTCGGTATCCCCAATCAAAAAGGACGCCTCAACTGCTCCGCCAACCTGCTCAACGCAGGCAATATAGGGTGCGGCATCCGGCTTGCGGGTTGCAAGTGTGTCCGCGCCGATCAAAGCTCCAAATAATCCGCGAACCCCCAGCCGTTGCATCAGCGTCTCCGCCAATCCTTCAGGCTTATTAGTACAAATTGCGGTCCGATACCCAGCTTTCAACAACCGCTCAACGGCCGCCTCGGCGCCCGGGTATAGCGTTGTGTGCACATCAATATGGTCACCGTAGTGCTTGAGAAGTTTGGGATATTCCAAGTCCACGTCTGCCTCAAAGGTTGCACGATCCAGCCGGGAAAACCCAAGCCGCAACATCGCCCGCCCACCATGAAACGCGGTCAACTTGTCAGCTTCAGGATCAAGCAGCGGCCCGTGACCAAGCCCCTCAAAACACGCATTCGCCGCTGCAATCAGGTCAGCGCTTGTGTCCGCAAGTGTTCCATCCAAATCAAAAACGACTGTCTTCATCTCTTCCCCATCGGCAAATGACCGCTTTTCGGTGTAACCTAAGGCAACATCAAGTGAAGCCTTCACGACTTGCGGACTGGCCCAATGCGGCTAAAACGGCAAGCAACAAAAGGAAAGAGCAGGCATGTCGATCCACCTCATTGTTCTCGCCGCCGGGAGCGGTTCGCGCATGGAGTCCGATCTCCCAAAGGTGCTGCACGAGATTGCCGGCGCCCCGATGATCACCCATGCGCTCGGTGTTGCCGACTCTCTGGAAACCGGTGAACGGGTTGTCGTCGTCGGCCATGGAGGCGACAAGGTCCGAGAAACGGTCGTCAATCTTGACGAAGATATCCGCGTTGTCGAGCAAACCGAGCAGCTTGGCACGGCCCATGCCGTTACCATGGCTGCGCCCGCCCTCGAAGGTGAAACCGGAGATGCAGTGGTCCTTTATGGCGACACACCGTTCATCCGCCCGGAAACGCTCAACGCTATGTCCGAGGCGCGCAAATCCGGCGCCGACATTGTTATCCTTGGCTTCCAAGCTGCGGACCCCGGGCGTTACGGCCGCCTTGTTACCGAAGGGTCCGCGCTCTTAAAGATTGT
>JABDPD010000086.1 GCA_013042895.1 Boseongicola sp.
TGTCCAAGGGTACGAAACTCGTTTGCGTCACTGAAGGCGCCGAAGGTGTGACTGGCTTCAGCGCTGCCCACCAAGTTCGCGTTCCAGCCAACAAGGTTGAAGTCGTCGACACAGTAGGTGCCGGAGATACCTTCAACGCCGGGTTCATGGCAGCCCTGTCGGATGCAGGGGTTCTCTCGAAAGAAAGTATCGCAAGTCTTGGCGAGGATACGATTGCAGCCGCTCTGACTTTGGGCGCAAAGGCCGCCGCGGTCACGGTAAGCCGTGCAGGCGCAAACCCACCGACGCGCGCGGAACTCTGATGCGTGCGCTTGTTCAGCGAGTGAGCCACGCGAACGTCGCTGTCGAAGGAGAGACCATTGGCGAGATTGGGAAAGGGCTTCTTATCCTCATCTGCGCAATGGCAGGTGATCCATCCGACGCGCCGCAGAAACTGGCTATCAAAATATCAAAACTGAGAGTGTTTCGAGATGATCAGGGGAGGATGAACCGCTCCCTTATTGATGTCGGCGGAAGTGCCTTGGTGGTTAGTCAGTTCACGCTTGCAGCAGATTGCAAACGTGGAAATCGTCCCGGTTTTTCGAGTGCCGCGCCCCCGAAAGAGGGCGAAGCGCGCTATCTGGAGTTCATTGAAGCCATTGAAAGACTGGGGATACTCACCGCCACAGGGACATTTGGCGCAGACATGGCTGTGTCGTTGACCAACGATGGGCCAGTCACGATTTGGCTTGATACAGAGGACTGAAGCACCGCCTTGATGGCCGCCCAAGCGTTGCCCAACACTCGGCGACGCGCCTCTTTATCTCTCATGTCGGCCTCTCGTATCGGTTGACGTTCCCTGCCATCAAGAAGTGCCAAGACAGCGGTCACTAACTCGCACTCGTCATCCAATTAAAACCGCTGTATTTTCGGTCTGAAGTGCCTGATACGTTTCGAAAAAATCGGCGACAGAAGGTCCGAAAACCACGACCGAGTCTAGGGTTGCCACTTAGAATGGATTTTCCCACAAAGTGGCTTTGCGGCGATCCGAGCGAATGTCCAACAAAGCTCGCCGGCACGATACCCCTAACGCAGCCCCATCTTCCCCACGGCGTCCGCAGAGTCGCTGTCCGTGCTCTCATCTGGTTTCTCGCCCCGACTTCGACGATCAACGTTTTTGAAGACCACAAGCGCATGCTGCTCGATCAGTTCTGAGCATTCAAGGAAACGTGGGGCCATGATCAGCAAGGCATCGGAGTGCGCAGCTTTGATCATGTCCTACACACGGATCATGGTAGGCTCTTCGACGTCCTGTGAGTTCCGGACCGTGAACCAGCAGAGAGTCAAAAAGCCGCAAGATATCTTTCATCATCCCGCGTGCCTTGCCGCGGCTCTAGCGACTCGCCTCGGAAATTCGACTGTTCACGAAAACCATCAGAATGTTCTTGCGATGAGTGTCGACCAGAAGAAGCGTCCAAAAATCCAACTCGGCAACGATGGCGACATCCGCCGTCCAATGCTCCAGAAGCCGCCCCACTACTAGAGTCGTTCAATTGGAAGAAGCTGGTGAATGGCGCGATCAGGCAAATTAGCGATGGCTAGAGCGGCAATTGACGTCAAGGTTGAAGTCGGGAGGAAAACCGTAGCTTTCGGGTCATCTTCCAGAGCCCTGTTCAAAAGTGGCAAAAGTGCAAAGCTCTCGCCGGCTGACAGCAAATGAATCTAGAAATCTCGGCCCAAAGGAAATGAAAACAATGAATCGCCGTATTTTTTGGAAATTCGATGGGGGACTTGCTTGCCTTTCTTCAACCTCCTTAGATGGAATAGAAGCCAAATTGGGTCTGATGATTGTAAAAATGCGATCTAGAGACGCGTCAGCGGCGATAAGGCGTCAGGCGGCACCCCGGTTTAGCAAGCGGAGCATAGTGATAATTCCGACGGGTCTCATTTCTTCAACGCCAAACGCCGCCGAAATGCGTTTTGTTTGAAGAATGCGGAGCGTCTCCCCTACGAGCAGGTGAGGGTTCAGAACCACCGAGCCTTGAGTCAAGACCGCCTCAGCGTGCGTTTCTTGCAGAGCTGACTGCATTGTCGAAGCAGCATTGCTTTCAAGATAGCGTCTAATGTCGCCATCGGTGATCACGCCCGACAGAACCCCGTCTCTTTTGACGCCAACAACGCCCTGCCCCTTTGCAGAAAGAACGCCAAGCGCAGACATGACGGTCGATGATTGATCTACAAGTGGCAGGTCTTCACCCGTAATCATGATCTCATCCACGCATTTCCAAACCGCCGCCAAGCGACCCAGCTGGGTGGAAGGAGTGGAAGCTCTCTTCGCTGAACCCTCTCATCTGCAACAGCGCAATCGCCAGTGCATCTCCCAAAGCAAGCTGGAGAAGCGAGAGCGTTGTTGGCGCGAGGTTTTGGGGGCAGGCTTCCTTCACCTTTGGCAGAACCAATGCTGCGTCCGCCGCGCGACCCGATGCGCTTTCTGCCGTCCCTTTAATGGCAATAAGTCGAACCGCGTGCCGTTTGGTATAACCAATGACATCCGACAGTTCCCTCGTTTCACCGGACCAGCTCAGAGCTAAGTCACGTCCTCTGGCTGCACCACACCAAGATCTCCATGGCTCTGCCCCGCGGGGTGAAGGATATAAACTGGTGTACCCGTTGACGAAAAGGTGGCCGCCAATTTCGCGTCGGTATGTCCGTTCTTGCCCAAACCTGTGACAATGAGGCGGCCGGACATACCGGATATGAGATCAAGTACCTTCCCGAGCGGTCCATCCATCTTTTCCAGAGCACCCGACATTTTGCCAAAGGCCGCTGTGTCCGTCGTAATCGCGGTTTTTGATGGCGTCAGTGGTGTTCGTCGCTTGAGAAACCTTCGTTCCCAATCCACATATAGGATTGCCGACGAGCGGAAGAGTCGTCGCAGTTTTTTCTAGGATTTGACGATATCGTCCAGCGCCTTCAAGCGCTGCAACAAGGCGGGCATTTCGGCAAGCGGCACCATGTTTTGTCCATCAGACGGCGAACGTGCGGGCTCTTCATGAGTTTCGATGAAAACGGCAGCACATCCAACTGCGATGGCAGCGCGCGACAAAGGCGGCACGAATTCTGATTGACCGCCCGTTGACCCTCCAAGACCTCCAGGAAGCTGTACGGAATGGGTTGCATCAAAGACGACCGGATAGCCAGTTTGAGCCATGATTGGAATGCTACGCATGTCGCTTACCAACATGTTGTAGCCGAAACTCGCGCCTCGCTCGGTGAGTAATATCCTTTTATTTCGAGTGCTTTCTACCTTGTCGACGATATTTTGGATGTCCCATGGAGCAAGGAACTGCCCTTTCTTCACGTTGATCACAGCGCCGGTTTCGCCCGCGGCGAGCAACAAGTCAGTCTGACGGCACAGAAAAGCTGGAATCTGCAATATGTCCACCGCTTCAGCAGCCGCTGCGCACTGCGTTGTATCATGAACGTCTGTCAGAACAGGACAGCCGAACTCTTCGCGGATCTTGGAGAGGATAGTAAGCCCTTCGTCGATACCGACGCCCCTCTTGCCGCCAAGGCTGGTTCGGTTGGCCTTGTCGAAACTCGCTTTGAAAACATACCCAATCCCGACATCTGAGCAGGCTTTGGAAAGCGTGTCTGCAAGCATCCGCGCGTGATCGAGCCCTTCAAGCTGACAAGGGCCGGAAATCAGTACGAAGGGCGCGTTGTTGGACACTTCAAGTGTCCCAATCTTAACCGTGCTCATATCAAGCCTTCCTTGGCCATTATGCCCTCAATGATTGGCACGTCTGATGGGTTGTTCAGTTCCCAGAACTCTTGACCGTTCGATGAAACCTCGACGCATTTCACAGGGATGCCATTTTCGAGGAAACGGAGTTGCTCAAGACCCTCACGCTTCTCAAGTGGTCCTTCCGAAAGCGCGATGTAGCGCTTCAAGGTCTCGGGGCGGTACGCATAGCAGCCGACATGATGATAGACCGGCACCGCATGATCCGGTGCACCATCGTAAAACGGGAGCACTTCTTTGGAAAAGTACAGGCCGTCTCGATTGGCGCTTAGGACAACCGTTGTCGCTCCGACCCTTCCGGCTTTGCGTTCTGCCTGTAGTTTAGCAAGATGTTCCGGCTCGGTCCTTAAGACCGGTGTTGCCATTGCGATTGTCGGATCGCTGCTCATCGCTTCGATAAGAGCGTCCACATAGTGAGAAGGCGTGAGTGGCGCGTCTCCTTGCAAATTCACAACGATATCAGGTGCTTCGGACAACTGATCCACTGCAGCGGCGCAGCGCTCAGTTCCATTTCGACACGTTGATGGCGTCATCAGAACGATGCCACCAAATCCAGAAGACGCTTCGGCGATACGCTCGTCATCCGTCAGCACAAACACTTCCGACACTGAAGAAACCGCCTTTGCGGCATCCCAGCTCCTTTCGATAAGGCTTTTGGACACCCCAGTTGCTCCACGCAATACCGCAAGCGGTTTGCCCGGGAAACGAGAGGATTGGTATCTCGCGGGAATAAAGATGACTATTTTCACACCGATACGCCTCATCTGGTCTATTCTTGGCCTAGGGAATTACCTCGCGCTCCGCAATCTTAAGGTTTGCGCCGGCGGATCGAAACACCGGTCGACAAGTCCGCGCGAGCCGGTAGTCTGGCGACAATTCATCCCGCGAAAGGACAAGAATTGGGCAGTCGCATATTCTCGGACAAAAAGCGCGCCGTGCA
>JABDPD010000092.1 GCA_013042895.1 Boseongicola sp.
ATTAAGCGAGGGTTCAAGACCCCACCACGAACACCCCGAAAAAGCGCCCCATCATGCGTTAGCTCAAAGGGACAACTCGCGACGTAGGCCTTGGCAGTTCGCTGAGCCGCAGGAATAACAGGCACGATACGCTCCTTGCTCCCCTTGCCCTTTATCCGGATTGTCTCGCCCAGCGGCACATCCGCGCCGGTAAGCGAGAGCGCCTCCGAAATCCGCAAACCACATCCATAAAGCAGGGTGACAACCGCCGCGTCACGCCTCGACACCCAGTCGGTCGTGGATTGAAGTTCAACCGTCTCGATCATCGCCTTGGCGGCATTCGCCTCCAATGGTCGAGGCAACTTGCCCTGAAAGCGAGGGGATCTGGTCATGAGCACCGAGGTCGGATCAAACCCCTCGCGTTCAGCCATCCAGCCCACGAAATTCTTCACAGCCGAAAGTGAGCGCGCCAAGGACCGTGCCCCAATTCCGCTCCCGCGCTCATGGGCCATCCAAGCGCGCATGTCGCGAGTCGAAAGAACGGCTAAGGCGCTGCCCCCTGATGCCTCGCCATAATACGATTGAAGAAACTCCAGAAACCCAAAGACGTCTGTGCGATAAGCGTTTATCGTCTTCTCTGCTCGGCCGCCGACGGCTGACAACTCTGCCAACCAGCGCTGAACAGCATCGCTGAGCCCCGGTGAAATCACCCCAGCCAGCGCCGCATTGCGCGCTCGAAGACACTGCCCATAAAACTCAAAAGGTCCGTGCCGTGGCTTGCCGAAAACTGATGTGGATCGTCCGACGCAAAGGCTAACATGCCTGGCAGTCGTTGCTCACCAAAGTCTAGAAGGATACAGGCTTCCGACTTCACCCAAGCACTGTCAGCGCCATAAATCAGACTCTCGCCAGGTTGAACACCGCGCAATGTCACCTGGCGAGGCGCCTTTCCGTGCCCTGCGTAATGCTCGCAAAACCCAGGCTCAGCAATCGACAGGACATCGCTGATTTCGACCAGATTTGGGTCCATGGCGGTCTCGTGGCTCTCAAGCAAAAGGCGGACCTGACCAACACGCAGAATGTCCATAACATCCTCGCCGAGGCATCGGATAAAGGCTTCAAACTCGGTCGGCTCGAGGAACGCGAGAATAGCACGGTGGATTTGATTTGTTCCGGCGAGGTTCTCGTAAGCCGCTGCAATCACCGAGTTATGCGTGTCCTCCAGCCGGGTTAGTCGGTCTTCCAAACGCTCCATCGCGACGCCGCGCAGGTCAACGATATTCGAACCCATCGCTTGCTCATTCGCAGCAATCAGGGCGCGCATCACGTCCGGATCGCTCAAAATCATATCTGGTTCACTAAGAATACGCGTACGCATATCCTCGGCCAATGGTGCCGGATCGCTCATGGCTGCTGCCTCACTCGTTGCCTCGGGCCCGAGTTATCCCGGTGCCTCAATTGATGTTTTTTCCACTCTGTCAGGTGCAAAGCCATCGCTCAAGGTCTGCACGCGCGCGTCAGCCAAAAGCGCGGCAGGGAAGCCACGCTCCTCTAGGAGAATTGCTCGCGGATCAGGCGCTCTTCAAGACCATGGCCTGGATCGAAGAGCAAACGGTGAACAATGCTGGTTTCCGAGCGCACTTCGACCCAACGGACATCTGGAACTGTCCGACTGTCGGCATCTGCACGAACAGGTCTTTTCTCCGGGTTCAGCACATCAAACCGCACCGTGGCCGAAATCGGCAACAGAGCCCCTCGCCATCGTCTAGGTCTAAATGCTGCCACGGGCGTAAGAGCCAAAACGTCGGCACCGATCGGCAAAATTGGACCATGCGCAGAATAATTATATGCTGTGGAACCTGCCGGCGTAGCCACCAAAGCACCATCGCAGACCAGTTCCTCCATGCGTGTTCGCCCGTCGACGGAAATGCGCAGCCGCGCGGCCTGCGGTCCGCCGCGCAGCAGAGAAACTTCATTAAGAGCAAGAGCTTGCGTCATCCGCCCGTCGACACCTTCAGCCCGCATGACAAGCGGATTGAGCTGCGCTTCTTCAGCCTCGCTCACTCTCTCGAGCAAGCCCTCTTCGCTGTAAGTGTTCATCAAAAAACCAACGGTCCCACGGTTCATTCCATAGACCGGCTTGTTCATTGGTTGAGCTTCGCTGAGCGTCTCGAGCATGAAGCCGTCGCCTCCCAAAGCCACGATCACGTCAGCTTCATCCGCGCTGGTTTGTCCATAGCGGACGGTCAACGCTTTCAATGCGTCCTGCGCAACCTCTACAGTGCTGGCGCGAAAGGAGATTTTCATGGCATTGGCGTCCCGGTAACCCATTGGTTTTGCGACGATTGCCCGTGTATCGCGGAAACACAAGTCCACAAAAGGAAAGACGTGACGACTTCGCGCATGAATCTGCCGGATTCCCGTCTTTTCCGAAAAGCGAAATAGGTCTATGAGGACGCCAAACTCATAGCGACCCGAAGGGGGCAAGTGTCATGAACGTTACCCACCGCGATTCCGGCTTCTTCACCGAAAGCCTGTCCGAACGCGATCCCGAACTGCACAGCGCGATCCGTTCCGAACTTGGTCGGCAGCAAGACGAGATCGAACTGATTGCTTCAGAAAACATCGTTTCCGCTGCTGTGATGGAAGCTCAGGGCTCGGTCATGACGAACAAATACGCAGAAGGTTATCCGGGTCGGCGTTACTATGGCGGTTGCCAATACGTCGACATCGCCGAGACCCTAGCGATTGATCGTGCAAAAGAGCTTTTCGGATGCGACTTCGCAAATGTGCAGCCAAATTCGGGCAGTCAAGCGAACCAAGGCGTGTTCACCGCGCTGCTTCAACCGGGAGACACGATACTCGGCATGAGTCTTGATGCGGGCGGGCACCTAACCCATGGCGCCAAGCCAAACCAGTCGGGAAAATGGTTCAATGCCATCCAATACGGTGTGCGCAAGGAAGACCTAATGCTTGATTATGATCAGGTCGCCGCTCTGGCCGCCGAGCATAAGCCAAAGATGATCATCGCGGGAGGTTCGGCGATTCCACGCCAAATAGACTTTGCAAAGATGCGTGAGATCGCCGACAGCGTTGGCGCTTACCTTCATGTCGACATGGCGCACTTTGCCGGCCTTGTGGCTGCCGGTGAGCATCCATCGCCCTTCCCTCACGCCCATGTTGCAACGACCACCACGCATAAAACCCTTCGCGGACCACGTGGCGGCATGATCCTGACAAATGACGAAGCGTTGGCGAAGAAATTCAATTCGGCAATCTTTCCGGGCATTCAGGGCGGCCCCCTGATGCACGTTATCGCCGCGAAAGCCGTCGCTTTTGGCGAGGCACTTCGACCTGAATTTAAGGTTTATCAACAGCAGGTTATCAAGAACGCACAAGCATTGGCTGCCGAATTGATGTCCGGCGGCATCGACATTGTGACCGGCGGCACTGACACTCACGTTTTGCTCGTCGATTTACGGCCCAAGGGCGTGACCGGTAAATCAACCGAAGCCGCATTGGGGCGCGCGCATATCACATGCAACAAGAACGGCATTCCTTTTGATACAGAAAAACCGACGATCACTTCTGGGGTGCGCCTTGGCTCTCCGGCGGCGACAACGCGTGGGTTTTCTCAGGGTGAGTTCCGCCAAATCGGGCGCTGGATCACCGAGGTTGTCGACGGTCTCGCTGCGAATGGTGAAGAAGCAAATGGCGAAATCGAAGCGCGCGTGAAAGTCGAGGTGAAAGCCCTCTGCGACCGCTTCCCCGTGTACCCTAGCCTCTGATCGCGCAGGATGTTGGCTGCCAACACCTACGACAGCACTGCGGTCGCGACGCCCCTTTTCATTGCACACGGTCTTTTCGGGTCCGCGCGCAATTGGGGTGTGGTGGCCAAGAGACTATCGGAGGGGCGGTCCGTAACTGCAGTGGACATGCGCAACCATGGGGAAAGCCCTAGATTCGACAGCCATCGCTATCCGGATATGGCTGATGATTTGGCGCAATTCGTTGCCGAGCGCTCTGATGTCCTCGGCCATTCAATGGGCGGTAAGGCAGCGATGGTTTTGGCGCTTGCCGCTCCAGAAAAGGTGCGCAAGCTCATCGTCGCGGATATCGCGCCGGTTGGATATTCTCACACACAAACGCCATTGATCGACGCCCTACGAGGGATTGACCTTGCTCTAGTTGAGACTCGCAGTGACGCTGACAGACAATTGCAGTCTACCGTCGACGACGCAGGCGTTCGGGCGTTTTTGCTGCAATCTCTGGATGTCAAAGCGAAACGTTGGCGGCTAAACCTCGATGTGCTGGAACGGGATATGGACCATATCATTGGATTCCCCGAAATTGAGGGAAGCTTTGAAGGCCCGGCTCTGTTCCTATCCGGCGGCGATAGCGACTACGTCTTGCCAGAATACCGCGCGCGCATTCGCGAACTTTTTCCCAAGGCGATCTTCGCCAAGATACCTGGCGCCGGACACTGGCTTCACGCTGAGAAACCGCGTGAGTTTGAGGCAGCTGTTTCGACCTTCCTGAACGCCTAACGGCTGAAAAACAGTTCGACCCGTGTCGCAAGACTCATGATAGCGCCTCCGACACCGTTAAAAACGTTTTCGACAAAGGTATCTGGCGAAGACCGCAGGCTCGCCACAATGAAATCACCGAATGCCAAGTACCCAGCCAGAAGAAAAATGCCGGCGGATAATAACCGAAGGTTCACAATAGCCCTCCAAAATCTTGCGCTTAATGCGCTTCTCAATACCAACACACTGGTCCGTGTTCGAGCATTTGCCTTCGGTTTCACGAAAATTGCGTGAAACAGCGTGAAAACCCAATCTTAACAATCGCGGCTTGCGCCTTTAGTTACCAATCGAGCCAAATGCATCCGACACGCCGCTCGCCAAACCAGCGGCCGAGCCGCCAATGGATCGGCTACTGTCGACCGCCATACCATAACCACCTGCAAACCCACCGCCTCCGCCTCCGGAGACAAAGGACTGCAGCGCGTAAACCGGGTTCTTTCCGGTGTATTGATTAAATGCAAAGCCGGCCGCCCCAAGAGCAACCGCAAAAACAAAAATGCGTCCCATTGCGTTTTCCCTTCCCCAAAAGGACTAACTCACAAAAATATACGACTTTTTTGCTAGATTTGCTGCATTTTTTTGAGAAACACTCAGGTGAGAAGAGTTCACCAGTGATAATGCGCTACAAAAAGCGCCCTGATTGGTGAGCTGCCACAACATATAGTTGCCAGAGTCTACGATTTGCGCTAGTCGGGCGCTATAGGTGCGTAGACGCGGTATGCATGCTCTGACGAAAAGCGGGGGCAAACTGTGATAAACAGTTCGCCCCCGTGGCTTTCTGACCTTCCAGAACAGCTTGCCGGAATAGCAGAAGGCGCCAGGTGCTCAGACGCGGTCTTTGCAATGTGCCGTTGCCGACACGCCCTGACGCCTTCTTTGAACCTATCCCCCCAAAGGGTTTTAAGCCCATGCACGACATCCCCGAAGGTCTGCCGCTGCGAGACCTGATCTTGCGACCATTCCCCGCGCGCCCTGCCCTTTATCCATCAAACTCCCCTTCCTCGCCCGAAGGCCGTTCCGGTTCGCTTGACTTCCTCGAAGTCTCCACGTCTCGATCCGGTACTGATGTCCCTTTTCGATCCGCTTCACCTCCGAGAGGCCCGTGCGCCCCGCCTCGCTGCCTAAGCTTCGAAGCGGTGATTTGAAGGTCGCAAACTAAACCTTCATCGCCAAGAAGAAAGCACTGCAGCATTGAATTTTCTTGGGGATAATTTTGGGGAAGATCTCTGGAAAGTCCTGTGGATGATTCCCATTTCTTGGCGCGGCGCAATTGCTTACGCCGGGAAAACTCTTGCTTCCCCAAATTGATACAAAAAACGCAATTTCTGCATGTGCAAACGGATCTAAGCGCCAGAAACGATCTCAAAACAAAATTGCAGAGCGTCGGAAACGCGAATCGCTCAGTTCGCTCAGTCTGTCATCTCACCCGCATTTGGAGTGGCCGCAGCTTGGGCAAGTCATACAGCCTTCGACCATGTGCATCCCGAACTGACCGCAGCTTGGGCAGGCCGGACCGCGGTTCTCGTTCAGGTTCACAACCTGGGCGCGCGGGTCTTCCTTCAGGCCCATGCCTTCGCCTTCGATGAAACCGATGGAAACAAGGTGACGTTCGATGACGCTGCCGATGGCCGCCAAGATAGAAGGCACGTATTTGCCTTGCATCCAGGCGCCGCCGCGTGGGTCGAACACCGCCTTTAGCTCTTCTACGACAAAGGAAACATCGCCACCGCGACGGAAGACGGCCGAGATCATTCGAGTCAATGCGACGGTCCAGGCAAAGTGCTCCATGTTCTTGGAATTTATAAATACTTCAAACGGTTGTCGACGGCCGCCATGGATAATGTCGTTGATTGTAATGTAGATCGCATGTTCGCTATCGGGCCACTTCAACTTGTAGGTCGATCCTTCCAAAGCCTGCGGACGGTCAAGCGGTTCGGCAATGTAGACCACATCGCCGTGCGGCGTTGCAGGAGAATTCTCGCCTTCAGAAATTATCTCAGGCGCGCTTGGCTTTTCTTCCGAAACGCTCAAAACCGACCCCGTGACCGCGTTGGGGCGGTAAGTTGTGCACCCTTTGCAGCCTGTCTCGTAGGCCTGCATGTAGACGTCTTTGAAAGCCTCGAAATCAATATCCTCGGGGACATTGATCGTTTTGGAAATTGAACTGTCAATCCAGGTTTGCGCCGCAGCCTGCATCTTCACGTGGTCGGCAGGCGACAAGGTCTGGGCGTTAACGAAATACTCAGGCAGTTCTGCATCACCGAATTTGTCCCGCCACATCTGAACAGCGTAGTCGACGACCTCTTCTTCCGTCCGGGTGCCGTCTTTTTGCAGCACTTTGCGAGTGTAGGCATAGGCAAATACGGGCTCGATCCCGCTGGAGACGTTGCCCGCATACAGGCTGATCGTTCCAGTAGGCGCGATCGAAGTTAACAGCGCATTACGGATCCCATGTTTGCGTACTGCGTCACGCACATCATCGTCCATGGCCAGCATCGCACCACTTTCGAGGTACTTCTCAGCGTCAAAGAGCGGGAAAGCGCCCTTTTCTTTCGCAAGCTCCACTGACGCCAAGTACGAAGCGCGCGCGATTTGCTTGAACCACTGTTCGGTGAGACGTGCGGCTTCTTCAGAGCCGTAACGCACGCCGACCATAAGAAGGGCGTCTGCCAAGCCGGTAACGCCAAGCCCGATGCGGCGTTTGTTCATTGCCTCCTGTCTTTGTGCCTCAAGCGGGAACCGCGAGGTGTCGACGACATTGTCCATCATGCGAACGGCGGTCGAAACTAATTCGACAAGCGCTGTTTCGTTAAGGTGCGCGCATTCGCTGAAAGGTTCGTTAACAAGGCGTGCAAGGTTTACCGAGCCAAGAAGACAGGCCCCATACGGCGGCAATGGCTGTTCGCCGCAGGGGTTCGTGGCAGAAATCGTCTCGCAATAACCAAGGTTGTTCATTGCATTGATACGGTCGATGAAAATCACACCAGGCTCAGCGTAATCATACGTCGATCGCATGATCGTATTCCACAGGTCACGAGCATTGACGGTCTTGTAAACCGTTCCTTCAAAAGACAATTCCCAAGAATCATCCCCTTTGACGGCGGCCATAAAGTCATCAGTGACAAGTACTGAGACGTTGAAGTTCCGCAAGCGGGCCGGGTCGGATTTAGCGGTAATGAAGTCCTCGATATCAGGGTGATCGCATCGCATAGTCGCCATCATCGCCCCGCGCCGCGAGCCTGCGGACATAATAGTGCGGCACATGGCGTCCCAAACGTCCATAAAGCTTAACGGCCCGGATGCATCAGCCGCGACGCCTTTAACGTCTGCGCCTTTGGGACGAATCGTCGAGAAATCGTAGCCGATGCCGCCCCCCTGCTGCATCGTCAGCGCGGCTTCTTTCAGCATTTCAAAAATGCCGCCCATGCTATCGGGGATGGTGCCCATGACGAAGCAATTGAACAGCGTGACCGAGCGGGCGGTGCCTGCACCTGCGGTAATGCGACCAGCAGGGAGGTATTTGAAATCCGATAAGGCGGAATAGAACACGTCCTCCCAGCGCTTTGGATCGGACTCAACCGAAGCCAATGACCGCGCAATACGCCGCCATGTGTCTTCAACCGACGCATCGATGGGCGTTCCATCAGCGTCTTTGAAGCGGTATTTCATATCCCAAATTTGCTCGGCGATTGGGGCGGCGAAGCTGGTCATGGCGAATCCTCTGAAGAGAGGAATAAACTACTACATGTTGATGCCGTGCTTCAATGAGATAGGTTATCCTGTGTGATTTGGGGAAGAATCTGTGGATAAGTCGCTACATCTTATCAAGCTTTGCGTCGGTGCGACGAAGGTTGAGGACTTGTTGGAATGGCAAGCGAGTGCTCGGGCTAAGGGGGCGGATGGGTTGCCTCGGCATGTGACCCGGATGTGGCCGAAGCGGGCGGATGAGATTTTGGAGGGAGGCTCGATTTATTGGGTTTTCAAGGGGCTCGTTTTGGCCCGCCAGCGGATCTTGCGGTTTGATGAAGTTGATCATGGCGATGGAATCCGTCGCTGTGGAATCGTAATGGATCCAATCGTTTACCGGACAGAAACCGTACCGAAACGGGCCTTTCAAGGGTGGCGGTATCTAACTGGGAGCGATGCGCCTCGGGATCTTTCACTGGACCGTGCGAACGAGGATCTGCCGCCGAAATTGATGGCAGCACTTGCGGATATCGGGGTCCGCTGAAGGCGATTTGGCGGCGTCAGTAACACGTCGGTAT
>JABDPD010000062.1 GCA_013042895.1 Boseongicola sp.
GTTTTGGCGTGCTCGTACTGCTCTTCCAGCTCAAGGATCAATGGCATCAGCGTTTCCGACACGAAACGCCCCCCGAAATCACCGAAGCGCCCGTTCTCGTCGGGACCGGTCATGAAAGAATTGAAAAGATCGTTCGCCATTACACTCTCCACATCTGACTGCGCAGGTCTAACGAGGTGTCAGGCCAGCGTAAAGCCGTCACTCAACCTAGCTGCGCGACGACACCATTCCAACGAGATCATAAGTTTTTTGCAAAATTGGCGCAGCAATTGCATCCGCCCGTTCCGCACCTCTTCCCAATATACGGTCAATCTCCGCGGGGTCTGCCATGAGCCGCGTCATCTCCCCTGAAATGGGCGATAACTTCTCAACAGCGAGATCGGCCAGCAACGGCTTGAAAGTGCCCCACTGCATGCCTTCAATTTCAGTCATGACGTCGGCGTGGCTGCGCTCGGACAAGGCGGTAAAAATATCTACCAGATTGCGGGCGGAGGGGCGATCCTTCAGCTCGTCATAAGTCCCTGGCAATGGCTCAGGATCGGTGCGCGCTTTTCGAAACTTCTGCGCCAAAGTGTCGGCATCGTCGCCCATGTTGATGCGGCTCATATCGCTTGGATCTGATTTGGACATTTTCTTGGTGCCGTCCCGAAGCGACATCACGCGTGTTGCAGGCCCTTCAATCACAGGCTCGGTGATCGGAAAGAAATCCTCGCCATAGTCGTGATTGAACTTCGCCGCCACATCGCGGGTCAACTCAAGGTGCTGCTTTTGGTCATCGCCAACTGGTACGTGGGTCGCGTGATAGAGCAGAATGTCCGCCGCCATCAGCGCCGGATAAGCAAACAAACCGAGCGACGCATTTTCGCTGTTCTTGCCCGCCTTGTCTTTCCACTGGGTCATGCGCCCCATCCAGCCCATGCGGGCAACTGTGTTGAAAATCCAAGCCAGTTGCGCATGACCGGGAACCTGACTCTGGTTGAACAAGACCGACTTTTCCGGGTCGATGCCCGCAGCAATAAAGAACGCCGCCAGTTCACGTGTGTTGTCGCGCAACTTCTGCGGATCCTGCCAAACCGTTATCGCGTGCAGATCGACAAGACAGTACACACACTCGTACTTTCCGGCGTTCTGCATATCCACAAAGCGCTTCAAAGCGCCGAGGTAATTGCCAAGCGTCAGGCCGCCCGAAGGCTGGATGCCTGAGAAGACGCGCGGGGTGAATGCCGCATTCGTCATATTGTGCCCTTTCGAAAGGTGGATTTTCGCGTCCACGCGGCTTACCGAGAGGGGACAGTCCCGTCAAGAAAGGCGAACACTCCGTGAGCGATGATCCTCAACCTTCACAACCCGTCATAAACCCGCTGCCTCCGGTCGTCGTAGCTCTAGCCTTGGCGATTTTCGCGGTTGAAATGTTGCTAAGTGCAGGAGCGAGAGGCTTCATTGGCGGAAATGCAGGTGCAGGTTGGCGCATCGAAGCAATCCAAAGCTATGGTTTCTTCGCTCCACTTCTCGAGTTTATCTTTCAACAGCAGATGTGGACCACGCCAGAACTCATTCGGTTCTTTACCTATCCGTTCATCCACCTCGGCTTCACCCATGTATTGTTCGTCATCATGTTCCTTCTGGCGCTGGGCAAACTCATTGGTGAGGTTCTGGGCGGCGTTGCTGTGGTGGCGACATTCTTCATCTCAGCGTTTTTCGGGGCGTTGGTTTACGCCGGAATCACCGGCGACCCTCGTCCCTTGGTCGGAGGATATCCGGCCGTCTACGGGCTCATTGGAACCTACACATTTATCCTTTGGGTCAGCTACGGACAGACCGGACGGAACCAGTATCAGGCCTTTACGCTTATCGGGCTCTTGCTCGGGATTCAGCTTTTCTTCGGGGTGTTTTTTGGAAGTTCAAATGAGTGGGTCGCAGAAGTCGCCGGGTTCATCGTTGGCTTTCTTGTTGCACCCTTCGTCGCGCGAGGCGGCCTCAGACGCCTCTTCGTACGAATCCGTCAACGTTGACGGCGGAATATAGCGGTCAGGTCGCGAAGGCTGAAAGCCCCAAAGGCTATACCCGCAATGGCATAGAGCGCCATTCCAAACACGACCAAGAACGTAAACACGACAATCTGCCAGGTCCCAGCAAGGATATCCGGTGTAATCAGCCAATCTGCTGTCCAAAGGCCCGCGCCCATAATGGCGGAAGCAAGCAAAATACGTCCGACCCGCACCTTCGAGCGTTCGTCCAACTGGCTTGCTGTGCCCATCGAACGGCTCTTCCACCACAAAAGCGCGAACATCGACCATCCTGCGACGGTCGTACCAATCGCGGCTGCGATATACCCAATGACCGGAGCTAAACCGATGGCCAGAACCGCGTTAACCACCATCGCAACCAGAGCAAAGTAAAACGGGCGTTTCGTATCTTCACGTGCGAAATAGAGCGGTTGCAGCACCTTTTGCATAACGAAGGCGGGCAGCCCGAGGCCATAGATCGCAGTTGCTACTGCGGTTGCGGCGGTATCCTCAGAACCAAATGCACCACGCTCGAACAGCACTTCGACCAAAGTGGCAGGAATGACGAACAAGGCCACGGCTGCAGGCACTGACAGCGCCAGCGACATCTCCGTTGCACGGCTGAACGCGTCCTGTCCTCCGCTGGTGTCTCCGGCTTGAAGACGACGCGAAAGATCCGGCAAAAGCACAATTCCAATCGCAATACCGACCACACCAAGAGGCAACTGATAGAGACGGTCCGCATAGGACAGCCACGCAATTGCTCCATCAAAGAAGCTTGCGACCTGACGCCCGACGATGAGATTGACC
>JABDPD010000103.1 GCA_013042895.1 Boseongicola sp.
GTCCTGCGCCAATGGTGGCGGATATTACCACTACAGCTATTCGGTGGTGCGTGGCTGCGATCGGATCGTGCCCGTGGATGTTTATGTGCCGGGCTGCCCTCCGACGGCGGAAGCTCTGCTCTACGGCATCCTCCAGCTGCAACGCAAAATTCGCCGTACTGGCTCCATTACACGATAGGAAAGGGCGCCCATGTCAGAGGCCCTCACCGAACTTGCGACTCATATTGAGCTTAAACGCCCGGACTGCGTGATTTCGTGGGACATTGCGTTTGACGAGCTGACGATCAATGTCACGCAATCGTCTCTGGCCGGCTTTGTCGAGTTTCTGAAGACAGACTCCAATTGCCGATTTTCGACGTTGGTCGATATCACCGCGGTGGATCACCCGGATCGCGACCCGCGGTTCGACATGGTTTACCACTTTCTGAGCATGTATCAAAACCACCGTGTGCGCCTGAAGGTCGGCGTGCGCGAGGATGATATCGTACCGTCGCTAACGGGGGTTCACTCCGGGGCGAACTGGTTTGAGCGTGAGGTCTTCGACATGTTCGGGATCCTGTTTTCCGGGCACCCGGATTTGCGGCGCATCCTGACGGATTACGGGTTCCGTGGATATCCGTTGCGCAAGGACTTCCCGACGACGGGTTACACTGAGTTGCGTTATGACGAAGAGCAAAAGCGAGTGGTTTATGAGCCGGTGTCGCTGGTGCAGGAGTACCGTCAGTTCGACTTCATGTCGCCTTGGGAAGGGGCCGAATACATCCTTCCGGGGGATGATAAGGCCGAAGCAAAATGATTATTCCGATGGGACCGTTTCAGCTTTTCATTCTTGCGATATGGGTGGCCATATTGGTCATTCCCTTCTGGAAGCTGCTGCCGCGCTATGGGATTTCGAAGTATTTCGCGCCGCTAGCTGCAATGCCGGCGATTGCGTTGGTGTTGCTTTGGATCATCGCGTTCAAGGAAGACGTTGAAGGGCCGCGTTCATGACGGTGCTTTTCTTTTGCGTGGGGGCTGCAAAGGCGGGGACGAGCTGGCTGCATCGCCAGCTGTTGGACCATCCCGAGTGTCACCTCCGCGCTATCAAGGAATTGCATTACTTTGATGCCTTGGAGAACGGGCGTCTGGATCGTCAGATTGACCATCATCAGGCGCAGCAAAGGGCTTTGAAGGAGCGGTTGGCGAGGCGTGGCTCGGCTCCGAGCGTAGCGCAGTTGCGGCGGTTGGCGGATCGGGCGGAGTGGCTTGAGGTTTTAAGGCGCGGCGATGATCAGACGGCGTATTTGGAGTACTTGGAGCGCGGCGCGACTGCTGGACAGGTCGTTGGGGACATGACCCCGGCGTATGCGCTGTTACCTTCGAAACGTTTGGAACGCATGGCGCGGATGAGCGATGACGTGCGGATGCTTTATGTTTTGCGCGACCCGATTGAGCGGCTTTGGAGCCATGTGCGCATGATTGCAGCGCGTCGCGACGATGCCGGCGAAGTGTCGGCGCGGCGCTGTGCGAACATTCTGAAGCGGGTGTTTCGAGGTGAAGAGGATCAGATCGCGATGCGCTCGGATTATGCGAGTGCTTTGACGCGGCTGGCGGCGGTGCCGAAATTGTTGGTTGAGGTGTTTGAAGATATGGTTGCAGGGCCGGGGTTTGGTCGGATTTGCGACTTTTTGGGGATTGCCCGGGTTGAGAGTGCTTTGGCGCCTGTTCATGTGGGCCAGACGCTCGATATGACCTCGGATCAGAGACAGGCGGCGGCGGCATTTCTCGCACCGCAATATGATGCAGCGGAGCGCGCATTGGGCGGACTGCCCGAGGCGTGGAGCCGGAAAGGACGTTTGTGATGGACGGCAATTTTGATGACGCTCTGACGGGTGAACAGAAGATCCGGAATTTCAATATCAACTTCGGCCCGCAGCACCCAGCCGCGCATGGCGTTTTGCGGCTGGTGCTTGAATTGGATGGTGAGATCGTCGAGCGGTGCGACCCGCATATTGGGCTTTTGCATCGCGGCACTGAAAAGCTGATGGAAAGCCGGACATATTTGCAGAACCTGCCGTATTTTGACCGGTTGGATTACGTGGCTCCGATGAATCAGGAACACGCTTGGTGTCTGGCGATCGAGAAGCTCACAGGGACGGAGGTTCCGCGCAGGGCGAGCCTCATTCGGGTGCTTTATTCCGAGATTGGGCGGGTATTGAACCACCTTCTGAACGTGACAACGCAGGCTTTGGACGTGGGCGCTTTGACGCCTCCGCTTTGGGGCTTTGAAGAGCGTGAGAAGCTGATGGTGTTTTATGAGCGGGCCTGTGGCGCGCGCCTTCACGCTGCATATTTTCGGCCCGGCGGTGTGCATCAGGACTTGCCGCCCGATCTGATCGAGGACATCGATACTTGGGCGCAGGAGTTTCCGAAGGCGCTTGATGATATCGACGGGCTCTTGACTGAAAACCGGATCTTCAAACAACGCAACGTGGATATCTGCGTGATTTCTCAGGAAGAGGCTCTGGAGTGGGGTTTTTCCGGCGTGATGGTGCGCGGCTCGGGCATGGCGTGGGATTTGCGGCGGTCGCAACCCTATGAGTGCTATGATGAGTTCGAATTCCAGATCCCGGTCGGGACCAATGGGGATTGCTACGATCGTTACCTGTGTCGGATGCAGGAAATGCGGGAGTCGGTGAAGATCATTCGCCAGGCCTGTGAAAAGCTGCGCAATGAGTCGGGTGACGTGATGGCGCGGGGAAAGATCACGCCGCCCTCACGGGGGGATATGAAGACCTCGATGGAGGCGCTTATTCATCACTTCAAGCTTTACACCGAAGGGTTCCATGTGCCTGAGGGCGAGGTCTATGCCGCGGTCGAAGCTCCAAAAGGCGAGTTTGGCGTCTATCTGGTGGCTGATGGCACGAACAAACCTTATCGCTCGAAGATCCGCGCGCCGGGCTTCCTGCATTTGCAGGCGATGGATCATATCTCGAAGGGGCATCAGCTGGCGGATGTCGCCGCGATCATCGGCACGCTGGATGTCGTCTTTGGCGAGATTGACCGGTAATTATGGCCGCCACAATCCTCATATTGGTGTCCGCGATGGCGCTTTTGGTGACCGGGGGTTTGACCGTATTGGTCATGCGCAACCCGGAAGCCGGATTGGCGCGCATTGACCACCATGTAGAGGATTTGCCGCAGGTTTTGGCCGGGCGGTATCTTACGTTTTTTGTCTTGGCACTTGGGGCTGCAATTTATGCCGACCCGATTGTGTTTTTCGGCCTGTTTGTTGCCTTCGCGGTCGCCAGCGCGGCCGATACGATCATTTATGCCCGCAAGGGTAAGAAATACGGACCACATCTGGCTGCGGGCATCGCCTCGGTCACAGGTGCGGGCCTTAGCCTTATAGCCGCAGGAGCGAATTGATGCTGCGCCGACTTCACAAAGACCAACCCGACCATTTCGCGTTTGCGGACGCCAACCTTGCCTGGGCGGAAGCTCAGATCAAGAAGTACCCGGAAGGGCGGCAGGCCTCGGCGATTATTCCGCTGTTGTGGCGCGCTCAGGAGCAAGAGGGCTGGCTGACGCGTCCTGCGATGGAAGCAGTGGCTGCCATGTTGGACATGGCCTATATCCGGGTACTGGAGGTGGCAACCTTCTACTTCATGTTCCAGCTGCAGCCGGTTGGGTCGGTTGCGCATATTCAGGTCTGCGGCACGACGTCGTGTATGATTTGCGGGGCTGAGGATCTGATTGGGGTCTGCAAGGAAAAAATCGCGAAGCACGCGCATGATCTGTCGGCTGACGGAAAGTTCTCGTGGGAAGAGGTTGAGTGCCTTGGGGCATGCGCAAATGCACCGATGGCGCAGATTGGCAAGGACTACTACGAAGATCTGACAGCTGAGCGTTTAGGTGAGATCATCGACGAGATGGCTGCCGGAAAGGTGCCTGTCCCTGGGCCTCAGAATCGGCGCTACGCGGCCGAGCCGTCGGGTGGGCTGACCTCGCTGAAGGAACATGAAAGTGGTCGGGCGAAGTATAACGCCAGTGCGCAGGCTGCTGTGGATATTGGCGACACTATCAAGCGCATCGACGGGACTGAGGTGGCGCTTTTGACGCCTTGGATTCATGACGGTGAAGTGGCGACGAAACCGCGCCCTGCTGAGGTGACTCCGATTGCGCCGACTGAGCCTGCGCCGGTGGCTGAACCGGAGCCGGTAGCGGTTGCCGCCGAAGGGACCAAGCCCGAGGGTTTGAGCGAAGCGCGTGACGGTAATGCGGATGATCTGAAGCGGATCAAAGGCGTTGGGCCGAAGTTGGAAAAGCTGCTTAACTCGCTTGGCTTTTTCCACTTCGATCAAGTGGCGAATTGGTCCGCGGAAGAGATCGCCTGGGTCGATGATAACCTGGAGGGTTTCAAGGGTCGTGTGACGCGTGATGAGTGGGTCGCGCAGGCGAAAGTGCTCACAAATGAGGCAGATACATAGAAATTTTGCCTAAACGCGAATCCTGATATAATCAGGAGACGTCTGAAGAATTTGGAGGCGCGTTAATGCTAAGACACACCCAAGGCTCGCTCGCAATTGTTGGTGCAATTGCGGCGGCAGTTTTCCTTGTCGCGTTCGTTGCACTGTATGTTCTCGGTGATTTCTCAATTTCCGCAACCGTATTTATGGCCATATTCCCGGCCGCCATTGCGGCGATCGTTTTGTACCGGGGATTTGCCGATGATGGTCCGGTCACCGCGGCGGCGCCTGCGGCGAAAGCAGCTCCGGCGGCGGCTCCTGTTGCCGCGGCCGCGCCTGAACCAGAGCCTGTCGTTGAGGCCGAGCGACAAGCAGCGCCAGAGCCAGAAGCAGCGCCAGAGTCAGAAGCTGCGCCTGAGCCGGAACCTGCGCCTGAGCCAACACCGGTGGCGGCACAGTCTGGGGATAAGCCAGTAGGGATGGATGCTCCTCGTGACGGTAACGCGGATGATCTGAAACTGATCAAGGGTGTCGGGCCGAAGCTAGAAAAGCTCTTAAATTCTATGGGTTATTGGCATTTCGATCAGATCGCGGGTTGGAGTTCGAGCGACGTGGCTTGGGTTGACGAGAACCTGGAAGGTTTCAAGGGTCGGGTCACGCGCGACGAGTGGGTCGCGCAGTCGAAAACCCTCGCCGGTGGTGGCGAGACGGAATTCTCCAAACGTGTCGAAGACGGAGACGTTTACTAGGCGTTCGTAAGAAGCGCGCGAAAATACCCGGTGAGGGCGGCCAACCGCCCCGCCACAATATGGGAACGAAGGGTGCGGCGCGCATGCGTTGGCTCACGGTTTGCACCGAAACCGGTGCCCAAAGAAGTGGATGATGTATGACCGACATGCGCAACGACCTAGACCTCGAAAAATCTCTGTCCAGGCAAACGCGGCAGGTGTCGGTGGTGATTGCCGCGACGATGTTGCTTTGGATGTTGGCGCAGTTTTTGGGCAGCTGGCTTGGGCTTCCATCGCATTATGTTTTCCTTTTCGACCTTTTTGCCTTGGCTGGGTTCTTTTGGGCCCTTGTGGTGACCTTCCAAATCTGGCGTAAACGTCGCGACACAGAATAAACCGCGCTCGGCAGATTTTCCGGTGCGAATGACGAGGTAGACATGCTCGAAGACAAGGACCGCATCTTCACGAATATCTATGGGATGCACGATCGCACCCTGAAGGGCGCGCAGGCGCGGGGCCATTGGGATGGGACCGCCGGTATCATTGAGAAGGGCCGCGACTGGATTGTCGATCAGATGAAGGCGTCCGGTCTTCGCGGGCGTGGCGGTGCGGGCTTTCCGACAGGTTTGAAGTGGTCGTTCATGCCGAAAGAGAGCGACGGTCGCCCAAGCTATCTGGTTGTGAACGCAGACGAGTCCGAGCCGGGTACCTGTAAAGACCGCGAAATCATGCGACACGATCCGCACACGCTGGTCGAAGGTTGTCTGATTGCCTCATTCGCGATGCAGGCGCATGCCTGCTACATCTACATTCGCGGTGAGTATATCCGCGAGAAAGAGGCGCTTCAGGCGGCGATTGACGAGGCATATGATGCCGGGCTTGTCGGCAAGAATGCGGCCGGGTCTGGCTGGGACTTTGAGATTTACCTTCATCACGGTGCGGGTGCTTATATTTGTGGCGAGGAGACAGCGCTTCTGGAAAGCCTTGAAGGCAAAAAGGGTATGCCGCGTATGAAGCCGCCGTTCCCTGCGGGGGCTGGGCTTTACGGCTGTCCGACGACTGTGAACAATGTGGAGTCGATCGCGGTTGTGCCGACGATCCTGCGTCGTGGTCCTGAGTGGTTTGCCGGCTTTGGGCGTCCAAACAATGCCGGTACAAAGCTTTTTGCGATTTCTGGACACGTGAACCAGCCTTGCGTCGTTGAAGAGGCGATGTCGATCTCATTTGAAGAACTTATTGATCGCCACTGCGGTGGTATTCGAGGCGGTTGGAAGAACCTCAAAGCCGTGATTCCGGGCGGCTCTTCTGTGCCCTGTATTCCGGGCAAGGTCATGAAAGAAGATGCGATAATGGATTTCGACTGGCTGCGCGAGCAGCGGTCGGGACTGGGAACCGCCGCTGTGATCGTGATGGACAACGACACAGATATTATTAAAGCGATTTGGCGGTTGTCGAAATTTTACAAACACGAGAGCTGCGGTCAGTGCACTCCATGCCGCGAAGGCACCGGCTGGATGATGCGTGTGATGGATCGACTGGTGCGTGGGGACGCGGAACCGGAAGAGATCGACATGCTTTTGGATGTGACCAAGCAAGTCGAGGGCCATACGATCTGCGCGCTCGGCGATGCTGCGGCCTGGCCAATTCAAGGTCTGATCCGGCATTTCCGCGATGAGATTGAGGACCGCATCAAGCATAAGCGGTCGGGTAGGTCTTCGGTGGTTGCAGCTGAATAAGCTGAGTGTCCGATAAGAAACTCTGAATTACTTCACATCTGGCAGGTGTGACGTTCAGGTGACGTAGCGTGAATTTGCCCTCATTAGGACAAATTTTTCTGTGACATTTAGGTCAAATGGAATACCTCCACTCTTGGGGAAGCTGTTCAAGGCTGCGCGGGACCGCGGTTTTGGCATTAGAAAGCTTCGGGGCAGGCTACGGGACGACCAATGTATACAGCTTTTGCGATTTTGCAGATTGGCATGGCGACAGCCTGTCTTTATTTCGTGACCAGTTCGACAATTAAGCCCATGTGGTCGTCGATTGCGTTCATTCTGACGGGTTTGGTTTTCCTTGGAAATGGGTTGCGTGTCGCGCTTGATATGTTCGCCAGTGACGCTGCCTTTTACATGCACAGCGTTGTTTTCCCTTACGCCTCAGGCGCGATGATCGCGCTTTTGTTCGTGACAGGTTCGGTGCTGGCGTATCGCGCTCTGAGCGGCGGCAAACTTTGAGGCCAGACAGATGATCCGTTTTTGGGACGGATTTCTGAGCGCTCTTGGTGCCATCCTAACTTTGACAATCATTGGTGTGCCTTTGTGGGGCGCTGTTGTTGCGCTACGCGCCGAGCTTTTGCCGGTTTGGGCGTGGGGCACAGTGGTGGCGCTTGGATTTGTCGGGCTGGTGATGGTGGGCGCTTTCCTCCGAAAAGCCGGTCGGGGCATTCACCCATTGCGAGAGCGGCGGCGTTAGGTCGTCACAATACGTAACGTTGCTCACGGGATGTGGCGAAGTGTTGGGTAGGGTCAATTACCATTATTCACAGAGGCTTATGCGAAGCTTTGCAAGTTCTGTACGGCGAGAAAATGCCCAATTGTGACACTTCGTGAGGCGCGCCTCAACATTCGCGCCTTCCGCGCCTATATCCATACATGGACGGGGAGCGGGACCCGGGCCGTGAGAACGAGCAGGTAAAATGTGATCAAAATGTTTAAAAAGTTCGGAATTCTGGCTGTAGTGGTGTCGGTATCTACGCCTGCGGTGGCGTTGCAGCCGCTGCACGAAAACCGCACAGTTATCGCAGGCTTTTACGCGATGGGCCTCGCGGACTTGGTACGCCGAAATTGCGATGACATCTCGCCACGGTATTTGCGGGCATATAATTACCTCAAAGCGTTGGAAAAATACGCGCTCGAAGCCGGGTATTCTGAGGCTCAGATCGAGGAATTAACCGATAATCGTGAGGAAAAACAAAAACTTAGGGTTCGTATTGAAGCTGATCTGGCCGAACGCGGGGCCAGCGCTGAAACGCCGCAAGGGTATTGCACTGTTGGCCGTGAAGAAATAGCCAAG
>JABDPD010000108.1 GCA_013042895.1 Boseongicola sp.
CGCACCTAGAATTGGCAAGTATGAATGAGTGAGAAACCAAAGACATCCAGACGCGACCTGCTTCTCGCTCTCGGTATCCTCGGGGCGACGGGTCTTGGCTGGCAAGCGTGGATCCACCGACCCCGCAAAATGGCGTTCGAACCAATCGCAAATCTCCCAGGCTGGCGCCAGACGGCTTTCGAAGGCGTCTCCGCTCCACGTGGCGGCCTCTCCACCACTGCCGCCTTCGCAGGCATTGGCGACCAGACGCAATCAACTTCAGCCATGTCCCCGGATCGCCTTTGCCGAGCACTCTTTACAAACGCGGCCGAAGGCAAAGCACCGGTCGCCGCCTTCTCCGACTTTTTCTGTCCTTACTGCCGCACTCTGACAGAACGTCTCGCCGAGCGCGCAAAGGACCCCGCCTCAAAACTTGCACTTACATGGCACGAATTACCGCTTCTCGGCCCCTCGTCGGTCATCGCGGCCCGCGCCGCCATCGCCGCAGACATGCAAAACGCCTATCCGGCATTTCAAGCCCGAATGATGGGATCGGCTTTCCGCCCTACCCCGGGGTTCTTGGTCGACACAGCAGTCGCCGAAGGCCTGGACCCAGCAAAGTTTGTCAACGATTTGGAGGGCCAGGTTGTTGCTAGCCGCCTAGCCCGAAGCCGCGCTGCGGCCCGAACACTCGGCATCTACGGCACCCCGGCCCTCGTCATCGGACGCACTCTCGTGATCGGGGAGATCAACGACAACGACCTCGACGAGCTCCTTAGGCTCGAAGCAAATACAGCGGCGACCTGCTAACCAAGCATTCGCCCTGCCACCGCATCAAGCTTCGCCACAAGGCTCGGGTCCCGCTTCTCGGGCGCGGTCAGTATTGCATATTCCAACGCACGATCACAGCCATGAGGGCAAACTTGACGCTCGCCGCCTAAAAGCGCAGGCAGCTTTGCGACCATATCCCGCGCCTTATCCGCATTCCCCATCAAGGTTGCGATGATTTGCGTCACATCCACCTCGCCGTGGTCAGGATGCCACGAGTCATAATCCGTTATCATCGCCACACTCGCATAACAAAGTTCCGCTTCCCGCGCCAACTTCGCCTCTGGCATGTTCGTCATCCCGATAACGTCACAGCCCCATGCCTCGCGGTACATTTTCGATTCCGCCAAAGTCGAAAACTGCGGCCCCTCCATCGCAAGATAGGTCCCACCTCTGTGCACCGTTACACCCGACGTGCGCGCCGCCTCTTCGCAAGCGTCACTCAGCCGCGGACAAGTCGGATGCGCCACACTCACATGCGCCACAAATCCGGTCCCAAAGAACGATTTTTCCCGCGCAATCGTGCGATCGACGAACTGATCGACGATCACAAAATCCCCCGGTGCCATTGCCTCGCGAAACGACCCGCAAGCCGACACTGAGATCACATCCGTGACCCCAAGTCGCTTCAACGCATCAATATTCGCACGATATGGCACAGTCGTTGGACTATGTACGTGCCCTCGTCCATGGCGTGGTAAAAAAGCCATCGACACTCCGTCGAGCGAGCCCGTCAAAACCTGATCCGACGGCGCGCCCCATGGGCTCTCCACGTCCACCCATTGCGCGCCCTCAAGCCCATCAATCTCATAAATACCGCTGCCACCAATCACACCGATCATCGCCTGCCCGCTCATCACATGTCTCCAGTTCCAATGCCCCGAAACACTAGACGCGACGACCCCAGATGCAACCGAGACTCCGATCACAATTCACCCAATTAAAAAAACCAAGACACGGCCGCCCCAAAACGAAAAACGCCCGTCATAAAATGACGAGCGTCTTTCATCCCAAAAGTATTGGTCCCCGATGCCGCGGGCTGGGTGGGGGCTGTTAATCCACGGCACCGGGGATAGCGTTAGTTCGCTACAGGTTCTCAATGCACACTAATCACGGCGAGATGAGGTGCCGATAACGCCGTCCCAAGGGTAATTTTGTGGCGAAGTTGAGGCGAGGCTTGATTTGCTCCGCACGCACAGGCAGGCTGCTCACATGAACATCCAAAACACCACGCCATTTCCCCAAAACGGCAAGTCAGCAGAACAAGTGTCGTTCCATCGAACGGAACTCTCATTAATTCTAGGGGTTTACGGACAAATGGTGGCTGCCGGCGAATGGCGCGATTACGGCATGTCTTTCCTAAAAGACGTAGCCATATTCTCAGTTTTTCGACGCACCGCTGAACATCCAATCTATCGCATCGAAAAACGCCCAAAACTTCGGAGCAACAAGGCATGTATTCAGTAATCGCGATGGACGGACAGATTCTCAAACGAGGCCACGATTTGAAAACCGTTCTTCGCGTCCTCGAACGCAAACTTATCCGGGCAATTGACTAAGAGCGGAGTGCTGCCCAGTCGGGACGCAAACGCAATGTGATCGGCCCCGTTTCACTCCCTGCAATCCGCGCGACTGCCTCTTCCTCAGGTTCCTCAACCACCGCCATGTGATGCGCGTTTGCATGAACCAGCGTGCGCTCCCCGCTCGAAATGGCAACATGCCCATTCCAAAACACCAAATCGCCAGCCTGTAACGCCTCATTCACCCCCAAAAGCCGCCCATCGATCCCTGCCTGCAGATCACTGTCAGGCGGGCAAACGAACCCGCAGCTATGAAACACGACCTGCACCAAGCCCGAACAGTCTATCCCGCTCGGTTCGTTACCGGCCCAGACATAGGGCGTGCCGACAAACGCACGCGCTGCCGCGACAACACTATCGCTCCAATCCCCCAACTCCTTCAAATGACCGGACGGTACGAATCCTGTTCCACCCGGCACCACAATCTCGCACCAGTCATCCGTTTCGCTCTCAACTGCCACCCGCGATGTCATAGGTAAAAACAATTCCGGCTCGCGCTTTATGGATGGAGACGGCCAGGTATGCGTTAGAAGCGCAGACACCCAATGGGTCGGCACGACGTACTCCGCCAAGGCGTCGATCGGCAGATACCCCACATAGCCATCCTTCCCTGACACCCCAAAGGCACTTTCGCCAGCAACCTCCAAAACATCGAACCGGTCCCCGACCAGAAGCTGACGATCCCGCGCGCCACCTGGCCCTGCGCGCAAGAATGCGCACTCCCGCAATCCACGCGTCTCGCCCTGCTGGACCTGGTCCGGTGCAAGAAACCGTCGGTCGCTCACTTTGCCAGCATCCCAGGCAGCGCCTCATAAAGCGCCCGAATGCCCTGCCCGACGCCCCCTTTTGGACGCCCCGGCTCAGACGAAGGAGACCATCCGAACACGTCAAAATGCATATATCGTGGCGTTTGCGTAACGAACCGCCGCAAGAACAATGCCGCCGTGATCGACCCGGCAAACCCACCCTTCGGAGCATTGTCCAAATCCGCAATTACGGGCTCGATCATGGCCTCATAGGGGTCCCAGAACGGCATCCTCCAGACCGGATCACGCACCGCTTCCGCCGAAGCTTCAAGAGCAGCCGCATCCGCATGTTCCGTGGCATAGTAGGGCGCAAGATCGGGACCAACAGCAACGCGAGCCGCACCAGTAAGTGTCGCCATGGAAATAATCAGATCGCTTGCCCCGTCATCCGCCAACGCGAGAGCATCCGCCAAAACTAAACGCCCCTCCGCATCGGTGTTGTTGATCTCGACCGTCAGACCCTTGCGCGATTTCAGAATATCGCCCGGTCGGAATGCATCTCCGGCAACCGAGTTCTCCACCGCAGGAATTAAGACCCTTAGTCGCAATGGCGTCTCGCCGGCCATAATCATATGCGCGAGGCCAAGCACGTTCGCCGAGCCCCCCATGTCCTTTTTCATGAGACCCATAGAAGCCCCCGGCTTCAGATTGAGCCCGCCCGTATCAAAGCAAACGCCTTTACCGACCAACGTCAAATGCGGCCCTTCGGACCCCCAGTTCATCTCAATCAAGCGCGGCGTACGCGTCGAGGCGCGGCCAACGGTGTGGATCAAAGGAAAGTCTTTCTCCAAAGATTCACCCGAAACCACCGACACCTCAGCTCCGTGCGCCTCACCTAACGCACGCGCAGCCGCTTCCAGTTCTTCCGGGCCCATATCGTTCGCGGGCGTATTGATCAGGTCGCGCGTTAACGCCTCGCCCGCTGCAATTCGTTCTAGGCGGGCCGCGTCCACGCCCTCGGGCGCAACCAACATCGCTTTTGGTGCAGGCGACGCCGCATAGCGACCAAACCGATACCCGGCCAAAAGCCAACCCAAAGCAGCCTCTGCCAATACGTCAGTCTCAAGTTTCGTCTGAAATGTCCAACTGCCCTCCGGCAGTTTCGCGCGGAGACTCGCAGCCACAAATCGCTTGCGCGCACGGGTTTTCGCATCGCCCATTCCGCCCGCGGCGGCAACGATTGCGCCCGTCTCGTCGGGGATCAGTACTACTTGACCTGCCCCGCCGGAAAACTCTGACGCCTCAACAAACGCCTGGGCGGCTGCGCCTAGCGCCGCACGCCAGTTTTCAAGATCATCTTTTGAAACCAAGTGCAGTGGTCGGGTCGATGCGTCGGCGGACGCGAAAGTCAGAGCAGTCATGAATACGGGGCCTTCTACCAATTCGGCGTTAGCCTAGCCGCTTTGCCACCCGCCACAAGTCCTGCACCCCCTCAACTTCGCAAATGAGCCAGATCCCCAAACGCATCAAGCGAGCCCTCACCCACACGTACAAGCCGCGCCACAAGAGCCGCCAAAGCTGCGTGATCATTTGTCTCGGCTACCGAAGCAACCATCCCCGCGACAATCGCAACGGTCTGCAATCCCATCTGCTCTGACATTCCGACAAGCGACCGTGCGACTTTCGCCAGCCGGCGAAACTCACCTGCGCGCCATGCGGCTTCAACACTCGTCAGGCGCTCGACGATTTCTTCCAAAGCAGCGAATGCAATGAACTCAGCCCGCGAGACGCCCCTGTCCTTAGCCAGCCCAAGCAAATGTTCGGCATCAACAAAAATCATCTCTACCGGACGAAAATGCACAACACTGTCCATCTTTCCCATTCCACCATTCCTCAACCCTCACGACGTCGGTATAATTGCGCTCGGAAAAGAAATGATTGATACAGAGTGGAAAATGCCGTGCCTTTAGTTTGAATTGTCCAGAACACGGACTCGGGGACCCAGACCATGAAACAAGCCCGCCCGCTTCCCGGATATCTCGTCAGCCGCTACAAAGGCTGGAAAGCCACCACCTATGACGAAAACCAAGCGTGGTATCGTCATCTTGCGGCGGATGGCCAACACCCTCGCGCAATGCTCATATCGTGCTGCGACAGCCGGGTGCACGTTACATCCATCTTCGGCGCTGATTCCGGAGAGTTCTTCATCCACCGCAACATCGCCAGCCTCGTTCCTCCTTGCGAGCCGGGCGGCAACCACCACGGCACATCAGCCGCAATCGAATACGCTGTCACGGGCCTCAAGGTCGCGCATCTGATCATAATGGGTCACTCGCATTGCGGTGGCGTTGCAGGCTGTCACGCCATGTGCTCCGGCAAAGCACCGGAACTTGAAGAAAGCTCAAGCTTTGTTGGTCGGTGGATGGATATCCTTCGCCCTGGCTACGAACGCCTCCAACCAAACAAGGACGAAGAAAACTTTCTCCGCGATCTCGAAAAGGAAGCCGTGCTCATTAGCCTTGAGAACCTGATGACCTTTCCTTTCGTCTCCGAACGCGTCGAACGCGGAGACCTAACCCAGCATGGGCTATGGAAAGACATCACCAACGGTAGCCTCCTGAACTACGATCCGCGCAAAGACGGGTTCGTGCCGCTTTGATCAGGCCCACCGAAACACAGAATTCAGGACCTCTCACGTGAACGATATTCTTTCGCTGGCGTCGGACAACCTGATCTCACCGATCATTCTCAGCTTTGCTCTGGGCCTCATCGCCGCCTTCGCGCGGTCGGATCTCTCCATTCCCGAGGCCGTCGCTAAGGGAATGTCGATCTATCTCTTGTTTGCCATCGGTTTCAAAGGCGGCGCGGGCGTCGCAGCGCACGGCGTGGATCAAACCCTGATCCTGTCACTCGTCGCAGGTATCGTTCTGTCGTTCGGATTGCCGATCATAGCTTTCTTCCTGCTGAAACTGCTCACCAACCTCGACAATATCAACCGAGCAGCCGTCGCCGCTCATTACGGTTCGATCTCAATCGTGACCTTCGTCGCCGCAACCTCAGTTCTTGATGGACGCAGCATCGACAGCGAAGGTTACATGGTCGCCGTCGCCGCGATTATGGAAGCCCCCGCTATCATGTCCGCGCTTTGGCTTTTGTCGCGCTCAGGCGGGCAAGGCAAAGCCGATGGTGCGCTCTACCGCGAGATCCTCACAAACGGCTCGATTGTTCTTCTCGTAGGCGCTTTCTTCATCGGTGCAATCACGGGCGAAGAAGGGCTCGCAACCATCTCCTCCTTTATCGTTGCCCCTTTCCAAGGCGTGTTGTGCCTGTTCCTTCTGGACATGGGTCTCGTCGCGGGTCGCGGCTTGCGTGAGAGCCGCTGTGACCTCGGCATGGGCGCCGTCGCCTTTGGTGTAATCATGCCGCCCATCGGAGCTTCCATCGGCCTCCTCATGGCAGTCCTCATCGGTCTATCCGCCGGTGGAGCCGCACTTCTCATGGTGCTCTCAGCGTCGGCTTCCTACATCGCCGTCCCCGCCGCCATGCGCGTTGCTCTGCCGGAAGCGAAACCGTCGATTTACCTGACCCTGTCGCTTGGCGTAACATTCCCGTTCAATCTGGTGATCGGCATCCCCATCTACGCCGCCATTGCCACACAAGTCGTCGGAGGCTGACCCATGGAAACACATGACGCAAAACGCGTGGAAATCATCATCGAAGCCC
>JABDPD010000067.1 GCA_013042895.1 Boseongicola sp.
TCTATTGCATGCGCCGCATAATTGCGCCCAATGCAATAGACCCGCCGAACTGGGAACGGTTTCGACGTCCCGACGACAGGCAAACCCACACGCGCGGGCTCAGAAATCACGTAAGTTGTCATAGCAAACCTCCGGTCGCTCCGAACTAGCCCAGCCTCTACTCCGCCGCAATGGGCGTCACCCCATCAGGCAAGGCCCGTACGTTGTTGTCCATCGACTTCACCCGACGATGGATCAGCGAGAACATGGCCGGTGTGAAGTAGAACGACACCACCGCGGACAGCAAGACTCCGCCTGCAATCGCCACCGCAAACGGCGGCCAAAACCCTCCGCCAGCAAGGATCAGTGGCAAGAAACCTCCGAATGTCGTGATCGTCGTCGAGATGATATGTCGGCTTGATCCGGTCACCACATCCGCCATCGCCGCTCGGTCGCCAGCATTTGCGCTAGCGTTCCCTTGGAGCCCAGTAAGGATAATAATTGCTGCGTTGATTGACACCCCAATCGAGCCAATAACTCCTATTATCGAGTTGATTCCAAAAGGAAATTGCATGATCGCGAGCGACAGCATCGAAAGCCCAGCTGAAAGGATACAAACAACCAACGCCACCGCCGTTAGCCGGAAAGAGTTGAAGGTCAGAGCGATCGTTGCAATCGTCAGTGTGATGATCAGCCCCACCGAGGCCATCAGGTTCCCAACCGTGTTCGAACGTGCATCACTGTCGCCGCCAAGCTCCAGACGATAGCCCGCAGGCACTTCAAACCCGCGCTCCTCAATCCCGGAGAGCACTGATTGCAGCGCCTCTTCCGGCAAGACGCCTGGGACGATGAAGGCTTGCACCGTGTTCATCCGTTCACCGTTCCGACGCGTGATGACACTTGGCGCGGGCTCAAGCACAGGCGTTGCCAACGCCGACAACGGCACAATCGGCAAGGCTCCGGTTGCTGAGATCCCAGCGGCGCCTGGCAAAACCACCGGCATCTCACCAATTGCGCCAAGGTCCGACCGAAACGTCTCGTCAAAACGAACCCGAACGGGAAGCTGATCGGTGCCCTCAACCAGACTTCCGCCGTTTACGCCGACAAGGCTCGCCTGTAGTTGGTTCGCAATCGACGTTACATCGAACCCCAAGAGCCGCGCGTTGGTTTCGTCGATGTCAAACCGCACCTGGGGCGCACCCCCACTGACCCCTGCCCGCACTTGCGTCACCAAAGGTAGATCCGTCATCAACGCCTGCGCTTTGTCGCCCAAAGCCCGCAAAACCCCCAAATCCGGCCCGACAATCCGCACTTCAACAGGTGCCGCAACCGGAGGTCCCTGTACCAAACCGCGCACAATGACCCGAGCCTCGGGATATGCCGCATCAAGCTTTGCCTGCAACTCAGGCACCAAACGCGCAGCATCCGCTTTGGTCTCGGTTTTCACCATCGCTTGCGCGTACCCTGGCTCTTGGCTCCGCCCGCCAGTGATGTTGTAGTAAAAAGCAGGCCCGGACTTGCCCAATGACCAATAAGCCCGGTCTATTCCATCGGCCTCCTGCAAGAGCGCGTCCACAGAACGGGCGACTTCCGCCGTCTGCGCAATCGCTGTCCCCGGAGGCATGTCGATCTCAAGGTAAAACTGATCGCGCTCAACGCCGGGGAAAAACTGGGCCGTCAGCGTGGGGAACGCTGCAAAACCCATAACAGGCAAGATTAAAGACACCGCCACCGACTTGACCGGATGGCGCACCGACCAATAGATGGACGCTCGAAACGCCCGGCCCAGAACGGGAATGCTAAGCCCCGACGGGGTGTCCGCTTTCAACAGCCACCCAGCCAACGCAGGCGTCACCGTCAAAGCAATCAGCAGCGACCACACCAGCATCAAAACAACCGCAATCGCAATTGCGCCCACAAAATCGCCCGCCGGTCCCGGCAACAGAATCATCGGTGTAAAGCTCAAGGCCGTTGTCACCGTTGAGGCCAACAAGGGAGCCGCTAATCGGCGCACCGCTTCGCCAACCGCAACCTGACGCTCCATACCTCGCGCAAGGCGCTGTCGCACCTCATCAACCATTACAATTGCTGCGTCCACCAGCAGTCCCAACGCCACGATCAATCCTGTCACCGACATCTGATGGATCGGCAACCCGATGAAGTTCATTGTCGCTAAAGTCGCCAGCGAAACCACGGGCAAAACAAGCGCAACAATCGCCGCCGCGCGCACCCCAAGCGTCAGGAATAACACTGCAACAACCAGGCTTACGCCAATGGCCATATTGGTCCCAACTTCGGCCAGTCGGTCTGCCGTATAGGTGCTTTGATCAAACAGTAGTGTTTCGGAAATACCGACCGGAATGACCACCTCGCCAGAGGCGAGCTCAGCCCGCACGAACTCCATCCAGCGATCGATCTGCACGCCATCCTGCGCCAGAACGCCGATTAAGACCGCCGGACGCCCATTCGCAATCGCCAGCTCAGCTGCCGGTTCGCGCGCACCCCGCGTGACCTCTGCCACATCAGTTACGGTCACCACTGCACCGGTATCGCTTTCTCGTAAAACGATGCTGGAAAGACGGTCCAAAGCATCTATCTCGCCCGATATGCTGATCGTTAAGTCCGACTGAACGCCTAACAGGCGTCCCGCCTGAACCTTGCCGTCTGCCGCCGCAATCCGCGCCGAGATCTCGTCAGGCGTAAGACCCAAAGCCGCCGCCTTCACCTGATCTACCGTGACCAGAACTTCCTCTTCCGGCTCACCAAACAAATCTACCGCCCGCGTCGACGGAATAGACCGCAACCGATCCGCCAAAGCTTCGGCATGTGCATGTGCCAGCGTGATCGGCACGTCATCGTGATCAGCCGTCACCGAGATCACGGCCGAATAAGCACTGATCCCTTCCGAGTTGAACTCCGGAGGCTGAACCCCCACCGGAAAGTCCCGTCGCGCGTCCTCCACTGCATCGCGCGCTTCGGACCAGACTTGCTCAATCGTCGCCTCATCCAGTGTCTCCAAAAGCTCGACCGACACCACGGACACGCCTGTGCGCGACACCGAGGTGATGATGTTCACCTCCGATATCTCACGCAACTCGTCCTCGATCTCACTAGTGACCAAAGCTTCGACCCGCGCCGGGTCTGCACCCGGAAACGACGTGGTGACCACGGCAAAGATATTGGTGATGGTCGGATCTTCCTGCCGACCCAACGACAAGAACGATGACAAGCCTGCTGAAATCAGGACCAAAAGGATCAGAGCAACAAGACGCGGCTGGCGAAAGGTGAGCGTTTCCATGCGGCTAGCCCTCCGCGTACATGGTATCGACGATCTGCCCTGGTACCACCCGATGCGCGCCTGAGCGGATCATCTGGGCTCCGTTCTCAAACGATCCTCGCACAAAGACCCTTGTCTCTTCTGCGTGTAGCACCTCAACCGCAGCAGACCTCACAACGCTGTCTTCCACGACCAAAACTGTCCAAACCCCGCCAGCACCCTCCTGCAAAGCATCCAGATTAACCCAGACACCTATCTCCGAGACTTCGGTTTGCAAAACCAACGTTGCGGTTTGGCCAAACACAGGAGGCGTCTCTGTCTCAATCGCAAACAACGCAGTTTGCGTGCGGGTCAAAGGATCAATATCCGGGCGAAACTGAATCAATTCTGCCGGGTACATCACTCCAGCCACTTCGATTTCCGCGACCTTAAAGTTCTCCGGGCTTAACCCTAAAGGAAGGCCCACGCGGACCTCAGCGACCCCGGTTTCGATCAAACTCGCAACCGACTGACTGGCCCCAAGCGCCGTCCCTTCATCCACGAACTGCGCCCCCACGCGGCCCTGAAAAGGCGCGCGCATCACGGATTTTTCAAGGTTGATAGTCACCGACTTCAAGCTCGCATCGATCTCGGCCAATCGGCTTTCCAGCTCATTACGCGTTGCCAGCGCCTGATCTAGGGTCTCGACACTCGCAAAGCCTTCTTCACGCAGGGCTTCCGCGCGACGAAGCCGCGTTTCCGCAAGATCAAGCTGCGTCGACGTTGCCGCCCGCGCCGCCCGTTGCCGCGTCTCCTCGGCCTCCAACAGCGCTGTGTCCAAAGACGCAACGACCTCTCCTGCCGCCACTTCATCGCCCTCATTGACCAAAAGGCTCACCAGCCGCCCGCCAAGTTCGAACGACAAGTCCACCGTCGCACGCGCTTCCACCTGCCCGACAAACCTCCGCGCCACCCGGTAACTCTGCTGGCGCTCCAAGGTCGCGACCGCCACCTTCGTCGTCGCCGCAGCTTCAGGCAAAGGCACATCCGACGACCGGTTTGCCAAAGCCGCCGCCCCGAACATGACCGCCGCAACCGCAGCCGCCACGACTACCAACGTCAGCGTACTTGACACCACCCAGCGCATAGCGCGCTTCAAAAGACCGGTAGTTTCTGGCTTGGACATGACGTCACCTTAAGAATCAGACTTGGAAAGTTAGAGCCTCTAACATAAGTTAGAACTTCTTACTTTGACAAGTAGTACGTCGTCTGAAAGACTTTGGATCATGAACATCGCTACAAAAGCCACAAAACGCGACAGCTATCACCATGGAAATCTGCGCACGCAGCTCATCGAAGCCGCACGCGTTCTGGTTGAAAAAAAAGGCCCCGAGCAATTCTCGGTCTCCGAGGCCTGTCGCGTCGCAGGAGTCTCTACCGCCGCCCCCTATAAGCACTTCAAAAACAAAGAGGAAATGCTTCAAGAGGTCTGCCTCTTAGGTATGCAACGTCAACGCGCTCAGATGATCGAAGAGGTAGCCCCTCACGCGCCCGGCACCCTTGATCGTATCGTCGCATTGGGCCGAGTTTACGTACGATTTGCTCAGGAAGAGCCCGGTGTCTTCCGTCTCATGTTTGGCTTTGCCAACGAAAACGATGACTGTGAAGCCCTCGAAGAATTAGGCCAAGGGACCTTCAAACTTGTTCAGCAAGAAGTCGCGTGGTGCCGTGGTAGCGACGAGATCAATGAACAAGACGTCCAACGCGCCTTCCTTTTGTGGAGCTTTGTTCACGGCCTTTCGTTCCTCAGGATCGACGGCAAACTGAGCAAGGTTGATCTCTCGGTTGACTTGGAGGCCACCCTTACGGACGTCGCGCAAAGGGTCCTTACAGACGGCTAGGCTTGCTCTTCCAGAAGAGTCTCTAACGGATCATGTTCCTCAACAAAATGCCCCGAAGACACCTGTTCCAGTTTCGGATGATAGCTTGCATCAGGGGTTAATCTTGATGGAATAAACCTTAGCGCGGCTTTCGGATCTAGTGGCGACGGCAGTTCGCCGGGAATTCGCAAACGGTGCCGAGTACGCTCCAGCTGCGGGTCCGGGATTGGCACCGCCGAGATCAGCGACTTGGTATAAGGATGGCGCGGCTCATCATAGAGTACATCACGGTCCGCCAGTTCAACGACCCGGCCAAGGTAGAGCACCATCACCCGGTTCGACACCGCCCGAACCACCGACAAATCGTGGCTAATAAAGATCATCGCCATACCAAAGTCGGCCTGCAAGTCTTTCAAAAGTTTCAATATCTGCGCCTGTATCGACACATCCAACGCCGAAACCGCCTCGTCACAAATCACCAACTTGGGTCGGTTGATCATCGCCCGCGCGATCCCGACGCGTTGGTTTTGCCCTCCGGACAATTCGTGCGGATAGCGGTTCACCATCCGCGCATCCAACCCCACACGCTCCATCATTTCAGCCACTTCAAGCTTCCGCTCTGCTGCTGTCAGCTCCGGGCGAAACGTCCTCAGTGGCTCCGCAATCGACGCCGAAATCGTCATCCGTGGATCAAGACTTGCCAATGGATCTTGAAACACAATCTGCAAGTCCTTGCGTCGCGATTTCAACGCCTGAGAGGGCAGCTCAACGAGGTCCGCCCCCAGCCATGACACCGCCCCCGCTGTCGGTGGAATGAGTTGCAATACCGCGCGAGCTAGCGTGGATTTTCCACACCCGCTTTCCCCCACGATCCCCAAGGTCTCGCCCGCGCGCAGATCAAAGCTCACGCCATTCACCGCTTTTAACGGGACCGAGCGCCCAAACAATCCGCCCGACTGCTTGATCGGGAAATGCACCTTCACATCATCTACATGCAAAAGCGTCTCGGCGTCCGCTGCGACGGCATGCGGCGCGTCATCAGAATCGAGGCGCGGCATCGCGGTCAACAATGCCTTGGTGTAATCCTTGCGCGGCATCGAGAAAATCTCATCTGCCGTCCCGCTTTCCACAAATTCGCCATATCGCATCACATGCACGTCGCTGCACATCCGTGCGACCACACCCATGTCATGCGTGATCAGTGCAATCGCTGTGCCCTCGTCCTTTTGTAAGCCAACCATCAGATCCAAAATTTCTGCCTGCACGGTCACATCCAACGCGGTGGTTGGCTCATCCGCGATCAGTACCTTCGGATTGCACAGCATCGCCATCGCGATCATCACACGCTGGCGCATGCCGCCCGACAACTCGTGCGGATACTGATCCAGACGCCGCTTTGCTTCCGGTATTTGAACTTTATCCAGCCACCCCAAGGCAACCTTTTCGGCATCGCGCCCCGACAATCCCTGGTGCGAGCGCAGCACCTCTTCCATCTGGTTAATGATCTTGAGATGCGGCGTCAGCGCCGTCAGCGGGTCCTGAAATATCATCGAAATATCGCGCCCGCGCATGCCGTTTAGCTCAATCGGCGAGGCATTCAGCATCTCGCGTCCCATCAGTTGCACCGAGCCAGATG
>JABDPD010000118.1 GCA_013042895.1 Boseongicola sp.
TCTATGTTCTTCTTTTGTTCTTAAGTATTGCAATGCCACGAAACACTCATTCATCAGACCCGACTGCGCGGGGGCGGGCGGCTTTATCCAATCGCCCGGGGCGGTATGAGCGGTTTGATCGCGATACGTTTGATGATGGATGGGAGATCGAGGAAGAATTGCCGCCGGTACGGACCGATGTGAGCCTTGAAACGCCTCGGAAGATCATCACGCGTAACACGTCTCCGGATGTGCCGTTTGATCGCTCGATCAATCCGTATCGGGGCTGTGAGCATGGGTGTATTTACTGTTTTGCACGGCCGACTCATGCCTATCTTGGGATGTCGCCGGGGCTCGATTTCGAGACGCGTTTGATTGCAAGACCTGAAGCGCCTGACTTGCTGCAAAGAGAGCTCCGCGCGAAGTCATACCAGCCTCAAGTTATGGCAATAGGGACGAATACGGATCCGTATCAACCTATTGAAAAAGAACACCGAATAATGCGGCGGTGTTTGGATGTGCTGAGGGATTTCAACCATCCGGTGGGGATCGTGACGAAGGGGACATTGATTGAGCGCGACATTGATATCTTGCGCGAGATGGCGACTCTGAACTTGGTGCGGGTTGGGATTTCTGTGACGACGTTGGACGCAAAGGTTTCGAGGGCGATGGAGCCTCGGGTGCCGTCTCCAAAACGGCGGTTGGAAACGATCCGGCGATTGTCGGACGCCGGGATTCCTGTGCGAATACAAAGCGCTCCGGTAGTGCCGGGGTTAACGGATCACGAGCTCGAAAGCTTGTTGGAAGCCGGAGCCGAGGCCGGGGCGTATGCCGCAAATTGGGTGATGTTACGTCTGCCTTTGGAGGTGGCGCCGCTGTTTAAAGAATGGCTTGAGAAAACTTTTCCACACAAAGCGCGAAAGGTTATGGCACGCGTTCGGGAGGCGCATGGGGGGCGCGAGTATGACGCGGAATGGGGCAAGCGGATGAGCGGCGAGGGGACCTATGCAGCTTTGATTGCGCATCGGTTCGCACTGGCGTGCAAGCGCTTGGGAATGACAGAAAGTGTTGCGCCATTGAGGACGGATTTGTTCGCGCCGCCTTTGAAAAACGGAGACCAATTGTCGTTGTTTTGAAAAAGCACCGAGCAATGGTTAACGTGCTGAAATTGCTAAAATAGTTCGTGTCTGTACCGCGTCGGTATCACGTCGGTATTACGTCGGTGCGCCCGTTCGCCCAATTCATGCCTTGTTCATCCTTTAACTCACGCGTGTAAGCGGAGGGAAACATGAGCTTTTCACTGATTGCGGGGGCGACTTGGGTGATTTTGGCGACGGCCGTCGCGACCCTTCCGATGCGCAAACAATTCCCGCCTGGGATTGTTTTGCTGTTGGTAGCGCCAGTGCTGATCGGATGGATCGGGGTCGAGCACGGATGGATTTGGGTCGCTTTGGGAACATTCGCCTTTGTGTCGATGTTCCGCAATCCGCTGATCTATCTGATGCGACGGTTACGCGGCGAAACACCGGAGATCCCGTCATGACGACGTCCCTGACGATTGCGCTTTTGTGGTTGGTAACGGCCAATGTGATTGGGATGTTGCCATCCAAGCACAAACACTGGCCGTCAGCTTATGTGCTGATGACGGTTGGCGTTCCACTTTTGGGATATGTGTTTTGGGAAAACGGGTTCGTGATCGGGGCGCTGGTGCTTACAGCGGCGATGTCGATCTTGCGCTGGCCGGTACGGTTTTTTGTGCGCTGGCTGCGGAGCATGGCGGGCCGTAAAGTCGGGGTGTGAGGGGGCTGAGCGTTTGCTAAGCGAGACGGAGCGGGACTAGGAGCTTCTTCATCCAATGGTTGCTTTTCCGTGGCTGAATTAGCAGCGACAACGCCTTAGCGCGCAGTATTTCTCAGAAACGGGCGTCATACCGGAAAAGTTGCCGTCCAAACCGCAAACCCAAAAGGTCCCAACTTGCAGCCTGTGGGGTGACCAATCAGCAAATAGCTTATGCGTCTAAGTATTTTGCGGCGCTGATTAGTCTGAAAAAGCCTGACCATAGTTCTCTCGCAGAACGTTCTTCTGCACCTTGCCCATCGTGTTGCGAGGCAAGCCGTCACTGAAGATATACTCTCGGGGGTGTTTGAACCGCGCGAGCTTTGGTTCCGCGATGCTGGCAATATCCTTAGCCGTTATGCTCTTGTCTTCCACAACGATTGTCGCGATTACGCTTTCTCCGAAATCACTATGGGGTACTCCGAACACGGCGCTTTCGAGCACCCCGTCGACGTCATTGATGATGTCCTCAATCTCTTTGGGGTAAATGTTGTAGCCGCCCGAAATGATGAGGTCCTTCTGTCGGCCTACAATCGAAACGCGGCCGTCCTCAGACATTACGCCAAGATCGCCAGTGATGAAGAAGCCAGTGTCGCGCATTTCCTCGGCGGTCTTTTCTGGCATATTCCAATAACCCTGAAACACATTGTCACCGCGGACTTCAATCACCCCGATTTCACCGGCATCAACAGGTGTGCCATTGTCTGTAACTATCACTTCGACTGAGGGTAGGGCGTATCCAAC
>JABDPD010000122.1 GCA_013042895.1 Boseongicola sp.
GTTGGACCACGTCGCGCATCATCTCGGGGTATGCAAATCCTGTCATCGCGCCGTCGGCGCCCCGGATCATCTCCTCAAGAAGAAACTGCCCGCCGTTGCCGCACAGGATTGAAATTCGCCGCGCGCCACCGTCGGAGGCTGCGCGAAGGGCTGCGATTTTCTCCAGGCCTGGCCAGTCCTCGTGTTTGAGCATGACGCAAGCCGGATTGTCTTCAACAATCTTTAAGATGACGTTCGGGTCGATTTGCACATTCGTGACCAACGGGAAATCCTGAATAACCCAAGGGATACTGCCAAGGCGTTCGCCCAAAGTTCGGTAGTAACCAACGATCTGGGCGTCGGTGCGCAAGTTAGACGGCGGCGCAACCATGACGCCGGCGGCACCCTTGTCCATGGCGATCTGGGTGGTGGCTTCGATCTGGGCAAACCCAGGTGCGGAGACTCCAACGATCACTGGGACGTCTGCGCGAGCGCAAATACGCTCGATGGCGGTCGCACTTTCGCTGGCAGAAAGCTTGCCAGCCTCGCCCATGATACCAAGGATCGTCAAGCCGGTTGCACCTTTCTCCATGTAGAAATCTGTCATGGTATCAAGGCTTTGAACATCTAGAGCTCCGTCGGGGAGGAAAGGAGTTGCGGCGATCGTGAAAACGCCTTTGGCTGTTTCGTCAAGCATGGGGAACCTCTGGTTTGTGAGATTGGCGAAGGGCTATTCGGCTAAGTGCCATCGCGGCTGCGGACTGTGTTGGATCGATTGTCGGAAGGCCGGTGGCAATCTCTAAACGAGCGCGATAATGGGCCATGCCCGCGCAGCCCAGGATAAGGACTTCCGCACCGTCTACCGTTTTGAGCGTTTTCGCGGTGGCCATGAGTCGGTCGAGCGTCTGATCTTCGTTCGCCAGTTCCGTCACTCCCAAATTTATTGCGCGGTCGCCGGCGAGCCGGTTAGAAAGCCCCATCTCGCTAATCGCAGAAAGGTGCCGCGGGACTGAGGCCGGGCGGATTGCGATGATACCGAACTTGCTACCAAGAGTTAAAGCAGCTGTCACGGCGGCTTCTCTAATGCCAAGAACGGGTATGCCGGTTTGCGCGCGCAGGCGATCGACGCCCGGGTCACTGAAGCAGGCGATGACAAAGCCTGAGGCATCCGAAAGGGTTCCAGCCAAATGCAAGATAGGCTCAACAACGCCGTCGATGTGTTCTTGCGTTTCAATGCCGGGCGGCCCCTCTTCAAGTGTAAGGCATCGGATGGGCTGACCCCATACATGAAACGGCTCAAGCGCCTCGCGCAATCCTTGCGTCACGTGTTCGGACGAGTTTGGATTGATCACATAGAGCGTCATGCGCCGTCACGCGTCGGGCTTTGAACTTCAATTTGATAACCCTCAGGGTCGTTGAAGACGAAAGCCCGTATCCCGATTTCGTCGTTCTGGAACAACTGACTAAGGCTCGGAAGGCTTTCGCTTTTGGCCCATTTATACCACGCGTCAACATCGTCCACGCGCAAGCAAAGCTGTACGCACTTTTGGACCTGCCAATTGTTCATGCCGCGCGTTTCGTCGACCAAACCGACGTGCGCCCCATCCGCGAGCTTTAGTATCTTGGCCCAGCCTTGGTCGATAAACAAAGTCAGGCCGAGCTTGTCTCGATAGAACGACTCTGCCTTTGGTAAGTCTTTGTAATACAGAAATGTAATCGCAAGACTTGGTTTGCTGGGCGGCGTCATGTGGTTGCCTCGGTGTATTCTGCCGCAGGAGTCGCTTTTGTCGTTATGCCTAGCGCAGGCCGGTCAATCCACACACCTTGTCCGGGGTGGCCGTTTAATACACCTTTCTCGACCACGAATTCTCCTCGCAGAAGAACTGAGACCGGTTTCCCTGAGACGGTTTTGCCGACCCAAGGGTTATAACCCACGTTGTCGCTTAGATCATTCTCGCCGTATAAGATCTGTTCCGAAGGGTTCCACAGGACCAGATCGGCATCGAAGCCTCGTTGGATATCTCCTTTGGCTGGCAGCCCGTGAATTTTCGCGGGCTTTGAACAGCACCAAGCTACAAATTCCGAAGCAGTGATTCGCTCCTTCACCATGGCGTCGAACATCAACGGCATACGAACCTCCAGCCCCGGCAAACCATTCGCGATTTTCGAGAAATCGACATCGGTGCCATTTGAGAACTTGCCAGTTTCGTCAAAGCGATATGGTGCATGGTCGGAGGACACCAGATCGAGTGTCCCATCGGAAAGCCCGGCCCAAAGAGCGCCTTGATCGCTTTTGGTCCGTTGCGGTGGAGAACACATCCATTTTGCACCCTCAACGCCCGAACGTTTGAGAACCTCGGACGTCATGAAGAGATAGTGAGGACAAGTCTCCGCCCACACAGACACGCCTCGCGCTTTTGCCTGTCGAATGGCCTCGACGGCTTCCGAGGTCGAGATGTGAAACAGCATCACAGGTGTGGCAAAAAATTCGGCAAATCTGATCAATCGATCTACGGCTTCAATTTCTGCCAACCGTGGATGCGAGATCGCGTGGTGTTCAGGGCGGGTTTTCCCGGAGGCTAGAAGTGCGTCCTTGGTCCAGCCAATGAGACCATCATTTTCAGCATGAACGCACACCAACGCCCCGGCTTTCTTTGCGATGGCCAGAACTTCGCAGATATCACGGTCGGATAGTTGGATGTTGTAGGTCGTGAAGACTTTGATTGAACGGTGGCCCCGGGCGATGAGCTCCCTCAGGTCGTCAAGGACGTGAGCCGCCGTGAGATCATTCAAGATAATATGGTAGGCGTGGTCAATATAGGCGCCTCGTCGCGCGCGGGTGTGGTAGTCTGCGATAGCGTGACTCAGGCGTACACCGGCACTCTGAGGCGCAAAACTCACGACGGAGGTTGTTCCCCCAAGGGCTGCAGAGCGCGTCGCAGTTTCGAAGGTGTCCGCGTTCATAAGCCCCATGCCGGACATTTGTTCTATATGCGCATGAACATCCACACCGCCGGGCGTCAGGATCAATCCAGACGCGTCCACTTCGCGACTCGCATCTCCTGATATTGTGCCAATGTCAGTGACTTTTCCGTTTTTGACGGCGACGTCGGCCAACCGGTCGTGATCCGAGCTGAGAACGCGGGCATTTCGAATGATCAAATCATACTGGCTCATAGCCCCTATCTAGAGCAGGAGACGACAAGATCGACAAGTCGCTCGTGAGGCTTGCGATTATACGAGACGACGGGCAGGGTGGCGCGGTCAAATTTTATGAAAGGCTCGATTTATGTCGCCGATTCTGGGGCTATTGGACCGGGGTGGTGCAGTGATCTGGATCATCGCGGCACTGAGCATTGTCGGACTAGCAGTGATCCTTTGGAAACTCTGGCGATTGTCTGTCTTCGGAGCCTGGGGTGGTGCCCGTGCCGAGGAGGCGGTCGAAATTTTTCGAGACAACGGTCAGGTAGAATTGTCAAAGGGTGGCGGTCTGCGTCTCCATGTAGTGCGCACGGCTATGTTGGCGGTCACGGACACTCGCCTGACCTCGGAACAAGCCCGTGAGGAAACCGAGCGTGTCGCTAGGCGCTCTCTGGCTGAGGCAAGACGTGGATTGAGAGTTCTCGAGGTCATCTCAACTATCGCGCCGCTTTTGGGCCTTTTGGGCACCGTCCTGGGTATGATTGCCGCTTTTCAGGCGCTTCAGACCAGCGGAACACAAGCGGATGCTTCGGTCCTTGCCGGCGGGATCTGGGAAGCTCTCCTCACAACTGCCGCCGGGATGGCGGTGGCGATCCCCGCGGCTTTGGCTCTGGCATGGTTCGAGGCTGTGATCGACCGCATCGCAAGCGACCTTGAAGATCTGTTGGCTCGGGTTTTCCTTGCTCAGCCCGCACAACACGCGGGCGCCGCCGAATGAGTCTCATGCTACAAACCATGCGACGCCGGCGTTCGATGAGCCTTACACCGATGATTGACGTCGTATTCCTTTTGCTGGTCTTTTTCATGCTGGCCGCGCGCTTCGATCAAACACAAAGCCTGCCAATTACTCTGGGGACCGCAGGAAGTGATTATTCCGGTCCGCCTCGTCTGGTCGATGTAACGCCTGAAAGCGTGTTGCTGAACGGTGTAGAGACAGAGGTGTCAGCTCTCGCCTGGGCGCTTTTGCCGTTGATGGAGAACACGGATGATATTGTGATCCTGCGGGCGAGAAGTGACGCCGACGTGCAGCGGTTGGTGGACGTTATGGGCATCCTACGGAACCAGGGCCTGACAGCCTTGGCGCTCGTTGAATGATCAGATTGAGCGAACCACCAAGGCGAAGGTCTGAGAG
>JABDPD010000129.1 GCA_013042895.1 Boseongicola sp.
TCGACCCGAAATGTCGCGTTCGGCAGGAGTTCCTTCACGACACCAGGGAATTCGAGCAGTTCTTCCTTGGCCATGTTGTCTCCTAAGCATCACCCGTTAGTCGGGCGAGGCTTAAATGGGCGCGAATTCATCAATTATCAAGCCAATTCTCACGAATTAGCCAATAAGATCACGCCCCTGTGGCCAAGCGTCGCCGCCCGTGCACGCCATATGCCCAAAATCACGCGCTCCAAATCAAACCATCCAAAACGCTGCGTGCCTTGGGTCTACAATCGAAGTCTTGAGAAAATGGAAGAAAGCGCGAACCGAAGTTCACGCTCCCTCTTCGGTCGGCTCTCCAAACCGCGCCAGCATCCGACTCTTTATCTGATCGCGCGCCTCGCGATAACTTGCCAGCTTCGCCTCGCGCCCCTCACCCAGACCGGTTGGGTCCAAAATCGGCCAATACTCTACATCTAAATGAAAAAACCGCGTCAGCTCCAACGCGCGGCGCTGCGAGGCCGGCGACAACGCCACCACAAGATCAAACCCTGATAGGTCGTCTCCCCATTCTTCCATCTCGTCGAAGCTGCGCGAGCGGTGCCGCTCAAGCTCAATCCCCAATTCCGAACATACCGCCACCGAAAACCCGTCGATTTCCATATCGTTGTAGACGCCTGCCGACTGCACATAGGCTGCCTGTCCATAGAACTTCTTCATCATTCCCTCAGCCATAGGGGAGCGCACCGCATTGTGATCGCAGCAAAAAAGCACGGATTGGGGCAGATCGGCCAATCCTCAGCCCCCGAAATGCAAAACGCAGATCAGCGTGAACAGCCTTCGTGCTGTATCTGTGTCGACCTCGGCTTTGCCCTCAAGCCGTTCCTGCAGCACTCGCGCGCCTTCGTTGTGAATCCCGCGTCGCGCCATATCAATCGCCTCAATCTGGCTCGGAGGCAGCTTTTTCACCGCATCAAAGTAACTCTCACAGATCTGGAAATAATCCTTCACCACCTGACGAAACGGCCCCAAAGCCAGATGAAACTCCGCCGCAGGCTCCTCGGCTTCTGTCTGCACATCAAATACCAAGCGCCGTTCGCGGATCGCTAAGTGCAACCGATATGGCCCCTCCGGCACAGCGCGCCCTTCGCGAGCAGGCACCACAAACGAGTTGTCCTCCAAAAGATCAAACACGGCCACACGCCGCTCCTGCTCGATCTCCGGTGTGGGCGGCGCCAATGCACTGTCGTCAATATCAATCTGAACGATCTTACTCATTACTCCGCCTCCTCATTCAACTGGTCCAACCGCGCCCGCACCGACAACCCATGCGCTTCCAAACTCTCGCTTTTCGCCAAAGTTTCCGCTGCTCCACCAATCGCCGCCAAGGCCCCGGGCGTCATCTTCGCCAGTGTTGTCCGCTTTAGAAAATCCATCACAGAAAGCCCCGAAGAGAACCGTGCCGACCGCGCCGTCGGCAGCACATGGTTTGGCCCGCCCACGTAATCGCCAACCGCTTCTGGCGTCCATTTGCCGAGGAATATCGCCCCAGCGTGCGCAATGTTGGCCGCCAGAACCTCGGGGTTCGCTACACAAAGCTCCAAATGCTCCGGCGCAATCTCATCACATAAAGCAGCGGCCTCGCCCAAATCGCGCACGACTATCACCGCCCCGAAATCGCGCCAGCTCTTGCCCGCAATCTTACGCCGCTCTAGCGTTTCCAACAGGCTCTCCACGCTTGCCATGACCGCCTCACCAAAGACCGCATCTGTGGTGATCAAAATCGACTGAGCACTCTCGTCATGTTCCGCCTGAGACATCAGATCCGTCGCAATCCAGTCCGGATCATTATCCGCATCCGCAATCACCAAAATCTCGGACGGCCCCGCGATCATATCAATCCCGACACGCCCAAAAACCCGCCGCTTGGCCGCCGCCACAAAAGCATTCCCCGGCCCCGTGATCTTGTCCACCGGGCGCACCGTCTCAGTCCCATAGGCCAAAGCCGCAACCGCCTGCGCACCCCCGATCCGGTAAATCGTCTCAACCCCCGACAACTCAGCCGCCAGCAAAACCAGAGGATTGATCTCTCCCCCCGGCGTCGGCGTCACCATCACCAACCGCTCAACTCCGGCCACCTGCGCCGGAATCGCGTTCATCAGTACCGACGAAGGATAACTCGCAAGCCCCCCCGGCA
>JABDPD010000068.1 GCA_013042895.1 Boseongicola sp.
TTCACGATCCGTGATGGCTACGCTTCGGTTAGTCATCGAGGCTACAAGAATATGATCCTCGATTTTGACAATTGCAGACTTTCGGATGCACAGGTTCTTGGCGAGGTTGATGGTGGCTTTGCAGTGATGAACGAGTGGCTCTATGCGACGCGTATAACGGTGGCGACCATGGCCGTTGGGCGCGCGCGGCGCGTGTTTGACATGGGTCTTCAATACGCCGCCGAGCGGAAACAGTTTGGACAACAAATCGGTAAGTTCCAAGGTGTGAGCTTCCAACTCGCTGATATGGTAACAGAAATCGACGCAGCTGATTGGCTGACATTGGCTTCTGCATGGCGTTTGGATCAGGGCCTGCCTGCCAACCGCGAGATCGCCAGTGCGAAGCTTTATGCCAGCGAGATGCTGGCACGTGTGACGGACATGACGCTGCAGATTTACGGCGGCATGGGGCTGATGGACGATTTGCCCATCGCGCGGTTCTGGCGCGATGCTCGGGTCGAACGTATCTGGGACGGAACCTCGGAAATTCAGCGACACATTGTCGGGCGGGAATTGCTGCGGCCGCTTGGTGCATGATGTCCTTTGGCCGTCGGCGGGGATATTTCCTCCAGAAAGAAGCTCGAAGTGTCTGGTGATTTGAAGCGTCTCTTGCATCCTACGTCGATCGCGGTGTTTGGAGGCGCCTGGGCCGAGAACGTGGTACGCCAGTGTATAGCATCGGGGTATAAGGGTGAGATTTGGCCAGTACATCCGACACGGCCGGAAATTGCCGGAAAGCGCTGTTTTCCCGCGATTGCCGATCTGCCTAGAGCGCCGGATGCTGCGTTTATTGGGGTCAACCGACATGCAACATTGGAAGTCGTTTCTGAGTTGCAGGGTATTGGATGCGGCGGAGCGATTTGCTTTGCGTCCGGGTTTTCGGAGGTGGAAGATCACGACCTTCAAGCCGAGTTTGTGGCGCGTGCGGTCGAAATGCCGGTGCTGGGGCCAAACTGCTACGGGGTGATCAATTGCCTTGATGGAGCAATGATCTGGCCTGATGAGCAGGGGTGTCGTCCCGTCGAACGCGGGGTCGCAATTCTTACGCAATCGTCAAACATCGGGATGACCCTCACGATGCAGCAACGAGGATTGCCCGTGGCTTACCTCGCCTGTCTTGGCAACGCTGCTCAGACCGGGCTGTCGGAGCTAAGCGAGGCGATGCTAGCGGACGATCGGGTCACTGCGCTTGGTGTCTACATGGAGGGTGTTGGGGACGCGCGTGCCTTTGCGAAAGTTGTAGGTGCAGCGCGCGCAGCCGGGAAAGGCGTGGTGGTGCTGAAAGCCGGGCGCAGTGAAATGGGACAGCAAGTGGCGATGACGCACACAGCATCGTTGGCTGGCGCCGGGGTCGTTTCATCTGCCTATCTGTCGCAGATCGGAGCGGGCGAAGTGGTGTCGCTGCCGCAATTGATCGAGGCTTTGAAGGTACTTCATGTGGAGGGGCCGTTGACCGCTGACACTTTCGTGTCCGTGTCTTGTTCAGGTGGAGAAGCAGGCCTCGTCGCTGATGCGGCCGAGCGCGGTAGTCTCCGTTTTCCTGAAGTACCAGAGGCGACCGGAGCGCGGCTTTCTGAGTTGCTTGGCCCCTTGGTCACGATATCAAATCCCTTGGATTATCATACGTTTATCTGGGGAAATACCGCCTTGATGGCGGATGTTTTCACCGCTGCGGCGGAAGGTTTTGAAGCCTCGCTCTTTGTGATTGATCAGCCGAACGCGGCGAGATGCGAAGTGGCGAGTTTTGAACCGGCCTTTGACGCGATGATAGAAGCGCACGCGCGGGTGGGACGCCCGCTATTCGCCGTGTCTACACTGCCAGAAACGATAGATGAGGCGCTCTCGGACCGACTTATGGTGGCAGGTGTGACACCCTTACTGGGTATTGAGGATGCATTGTCAGCCATAGAAGCAACTGGCGCGCCTCAGGGTGAGGACGGGTGGTTGCCCTGGAGGCCGGTGACGTACGAAGAGGCCGAAGTGCTGGATGAGGTGTCAAGTAAGGCGCTATTGGCGGCGGCAGGTCTTTCGGTACCAAAGGGGGTTTCGGGGACAAAAATTGCTGAGCTTGATCCTTCGGGATTTGAAGCACCTTTCGTGTTGAAGGGTCTTGGGTTTGCTCACAAATCTGACGCCGGCGCGGTTAGGCTAGGTGTGCAGACCCTCGAGAACGCGCCAGATATCGAAGGCGCGTCTGGGTATCTTTTGGAAGAGATGGTGTCGGATGGTCTCGCCGAAATTCTGATCGGAGGCGCACGGGACGAGGTCTATGGTGCGACACTAACGCTGGGGTTCGGCGGCATTCAGGCAGAGCTGCTGAAAGATACAGTGACTTTGGTTGCGCCAGTCACAGGCAGCGAAATCGAGACCGCTTTAAGAGGCCTGAAGCTCTGGCCGTTGCTTGATGGGTATCGCGGAAAGCAGATGGCGGATGTCGCCGCGATCGTTGAGGCGGCATTAAGAGTGCAGACGATGTTGGACGTGGACCGACGCCTGATCGACATTGAGATTAACCCGCTTATTGTGCGCCGAACTGGTGCTGTCGCCGTGGATGCGCTGATCCGAAGGATTCTGAAATGACTGAGAACGCAATTCGTACCCGCCGTGAGGGGTCCATTCTGGAAGTGACGCTGGACCGACCTAAGGCGAACGCTATCGACCTTGAGACAAGCCGGATCATGGGGGGCGTGTTTCGCGA
>JABDPD010000138.1 GCA_013042895.1 Boseongicola sp.
CCGACATCTGGTCCAACGAGGAAGGCTTCGACGCTGCCATCGCCACCACAGGCGTTACCGGCATCTGCGGCTCTGGCATTATCGAAGCCGTTGCAGAAATGCGCATTGCGGGGCTCGTCGATCCGTCGGGCCTCATCGGTTCCGCCGAACAAACCGGCACGCCACGCGCCATCTCCGAAGGACGCACGCATGCCTACACGATCTACGATGGAACCGCTGACGGCGGCCCCCTGATCACCGTGACCCAAGGCGACATCCGTGCCATTCAACTGGCAAAATCAGCGCTCTATGCCGGGGCACGCCTGCTTATGGACGAGTTGGAAACTGACACCGTCGACCGCATCGTCCTTGCCGGTGCCTTCGGTGCCCATATCTCACCGAAACACGCCATGGTTCTGGGCATGATTCCCGATTGCACACTTGAAACAGTCACTTCCGCAGGAAATGCCGCCGGCACCGGTGCACGCATTGCGCTTTGCGACATCACTGCCCGCGCCCGGATCGAAGAAGAAGTCCACCGCATCCAAAAAGTCGAAACTGCGATTGAACCAAAATTCCAGGAACATTTCGTCGCCGCCAATGCGATCCCCCATGCCACCGCCCCTTTTCCGCACCTCACTTCGGTCGTCAAACTCCCGCAAGTGTCATTCAACACCAAAGGACAAGAAGACGGCGGCCGCCGCCGAAGGCGTCGCGGCTAACCCGTTTCTTTTGTTCCAAAATATCCCCGGGGGAGGTGCAAGCCGGGGGCAGAGCCCCCTCTCCGCGATGGGTAAAAGCCCGGTGCAATCCAACCGCAACCTTGACCAAAATCCACAATCGCCATACCCACAAAATACCGCGGGTGTAGCTCAATGGTAGAGCAGCAGCTTCCCAAGCTGAATACGAGGGTTCGATTCCCTTCACCCGCTCCAATTCACTCGAAAGCCCGAACATGGACGCTCCACATTCCCTGCTGACCAAAGACCAACTCAAGCAAGCGGGCCTCAACGACTTTGCCTACGGCTATCAGGACAAGGTACGCTTCTACGAACTCGACGCCCTCAATCACGTCAACAACACCGTCTTTCTAAAATGGTTCGAAACCATCCGCGTGGATTACGTCCTTGCGCGCGGTCTCACCACCTATTCCCACGAAGGCGATGACCCGCAATTGGTGGTCCGCCACCTCTCAGCTGATTTCCTCGCACCGATGTACCAAAACGAGGTTTACACAGTCGCCGCCCGAACCCGCTTGATCAAACCGACCAGCTTCATCATGGATTACGCCGTCGCCGTTGGGGGCCAAATTCGGGGCACAGGCGACTGCGTTGTTGTCAGTCTCGAGCAAGACGGCAGGACAAGACGCGCACACTTCCCCGCGGCCGTGAGCGCAATGGTCGAGCTCGATGGCGCTGAGCTCAAATCCTAGCCTTTCGCGGCTTCAATATGATCCAAAGCTGCGCGATGCAGAGCCTTCGTATCCGCATCCTCGATCCCCATCGTCTCAAAATGTTCAACGATATTAGAGATATAATCGAGGCTCGTTCCAAAAAGCCCCTTGCCGGTAGCCGCGTACCGCACCTTCTCTTCCCACGTCAGATCCGCGCACATCGTCTCAGACTCATGGTCGGCAAGAAAGGTTAGCGCTTCAACTGGCCCGTGATCGGTCTCCGCGGTTGCGAACATCGGATGATACCCCGGTGCGATGAATTCCCGCCGCCAGATAAAATCCGTTTCCAAATCAAACTCGTCCCCCGCAATACGAAACGCCAAGCCGTGACAGCCCTCGCCGTGATCAAGAGCAGCCATCAACCCCGGCATCTCCTCGGTCCCCCGCGCCCCAAAGGTATCCTTCAGGATGAATTGCCGCGAATATCCCGGCATATAAGCCCGTCGCACCTCAACAAACCGAATGCCCGGATCCCACATCAGCGAGCCATAGCCGAAGAACCAGAAATCCTGCCCCTCGCGCCCTTTTAGAGCCTCAGCCCGGCTCGCCTCGCGTTCGTCGTCCGAATAAAACCAATCGGTATCAAGCCCGGCCTCTTCAATAAAAGCGACAAACTCGGCCATCGACTGTTTTCGAAATGGCGACGCTTCAGGTTTGGCAATTAACGCACGCAATTCAGGATGATGAACAAATGGGTCACTCATGGACGCGCAGCCTGAGCGACCTCGGCAAACCTGGCAATGCCCGCCTCTTCCACCGACCAGTCACAGACAAACCGCCCCAAAAGCGGTTCATGCGGGTCGTCGCCTTCAAGCTCTCCGGCCTCGATGTAATAATATGCCCCCGCCTCCATCAAAGCCCGGTGAACAAAGCGCGGCATCCAGACAAACATCATGTTCGCCTCGCGCTTGAAGGCGAATTTCACACCGTCGATTCCCTCGATCCCGTCTTCCAAGAGTGCGGCTAATCGATTGGCCTCGCCCGCCAGCTCCAACCAAAGCCCATCGGTAAGATAAGCTTCCATCTGCGCCGCCAAGTACCGCGACTTCGAAAACACCAACGCCGCGCGCTGCTGGCGGCGTCGGAACTCTACCGCCAACACGGGGTCAAAAATCACCGCCGCTTCTACCGCCATCGCGCCGTTCTTTGTTGCCCCAAACGATACTGCATCGACGCCCACCTTCCACGACATCTCGGCCGCAGTACAACCGAGCGCGGCTGCCGCATTGGCAAATCGAGCGCCATCCATATGCAAAGGAACGCGCGCATTTCGACAGACCTGAGCGATCGCCCTAATCTCTTCAAGGGTATAGAGTGTCCCGCGTTCGGTCACCTGGGTCACCGAAACCGGCCCATGAGCCGATTGTTGCATATTTTCAGGAGAAAAGGCCGAAATCGCCGATTCAAGCTCTTCGGAGTTGAATTTGTCTATGCGTTTTCCGACCGGAGTTAGCTTCGCGCCATTGGTAAACGCCTCTGGCGCGTGGCACTCATCCACGTGAATGTGCGCGAAGTTCGCGCAAAAGATTGTTTCCCAGGGTTTCGTTAGGCTTCCCAAGATCAAAGAATTCGCCGCTGTGCCGGTCGGCAAGAAAAACACCGATGCCTCCGGCGCCTCAAATACCTCACGCACTTTGTCTTTCGCTGCCGCGGTCAACGCATCGTTTCCGTAGGCCGGCACGTGACCTTCGTTCGCTCGTACAATCGCTTCCATAATCTTCGGATGAACGGGGCCATTGTTATCAGAAGCAAACTTCATGATGGTTCCTCAATAATGTGATCTTCCCACTCTTCTTCGGGCACCTCAAATTCCGGCACCGTCCAGCCCTGCACGGAAATTCCCGCATCGTGCACCGTCTGAGCGGTGCCCGAAATCAACGGATGCCAATCATACAAGGGCTTACCTTCGTGCAGCAGCCGATAGGCACAGGTTGGCGGCATCCAATAGGCAATCTCGTCGATATTGCTCGGTTTCAAAACCACGCAATCGGGCACAAATTGCTTGCGGATGTCGTACTGCGCGCAACGGCATGTTTCGCCATCCAACAAGCGACATGCCACCCGCGTAAAGGCAATTTCCTGCGTGTCCGGGTCTTCCAATTTGTTCAAACAGCACCGCCCGCACCCATCACACAACGCTTCCCACTCGCGCTTGTTAAGGTTTTTTAACGGCACGCGCTCCCAATACTGGTCCCGTAGTCCTTCACGATCTATGGGATCGCGGTCCGCCATCAGCCTGCGAGGATCTCGCGAGCGCGCGCCGAGTCTGCGTCCATTTGCGTAATCAACGCGCCCAATCCATCGAACTTTTCTTCAGGGCGCAGATACTCAACAAGTGCCACTGACATTTGCGCACCGTAGAGATCCCCTCTGAAATCAAAGACATGGGTCTCGAAGTTCGGAATATTCTCGCCGAACATTGGGCGCACACCCAAAGAGGCAACGCCGTCATACGACCCAGTATTGTCGCCAGACAGAACATCTACGC
>JABDPD010000069.1 GCA_013042895.1 Boseongicola sp.
TGATGGAGCAGGGCCGGATGGCAGAGGCACAGGAACTCTTGGACCAGCTGCGGCAGATGATGGAGAATATGCAAGTCGCCGAGGGCCAGCAGGGCGGTCAGCAAAGCCCGGGCGAGCAGGCGATGGAAGGTCTTGCCGAGACTTTGCGCGAGCAGCAGGGGCTGTCGGATCAGGCCTTCCGGGATTTGCAGGAACAATATAATCCAAACGCGCGGGCCGGACAGTCGAGTGAAAACGAAGGCGAGGGCGGTGACGGCGAAGGCCGTGGTGCGGAACACGATCAACCGGGGCGTCAGGGCGAGGGCGGTCAGCAGGGACGCGGTGGGGAGCCGGGGTCTCAGCAGCAGCAAGGGAACGGAGAAGGCAGTCTGGCAGATCGGCAGCAGGCGCTTCGTAATGAGTTGAACCGTCAGCGGCAGAACCTGCCGGGTGCCGGAACGCCAGAAGGTGACGCCGCGCGTGAGTCTTTGGGCCGTGCGGGCGAGGCGATGGACGATGCGGAAGATGCGCTTCGTGAGGAGGACTTCGCGGGCGCGTTGGATAGTCAGTCGCAGGCAATGGAGGCGCTCCGCGAAGGGATGCGCGAGTTGGCTGAGCAGATGGCCGAGCAGCAACAACAGCAAGGTGGTCAGCAAGGGCAACAGCTCGGGCAGAACGACCCGAACGGCAGCCGTGACCCCCTCGGGCGCGAGGCTGGTGAGAACGGCCGGATCGGCACGGATGAGCAGCTACTGCAAGGCGATGATGTGTATCGGCGGGCGCGGGAATTGCTGGATGAGATCCGCAAACGTTCGGGCGAGCAAGACAGGCCGACCGAAGAACTGGACTATCTTAAGCGGCTTTTGGAACGTTTTTGATCTGACCGGCAACTCATTGCCAACGCCAAAATCTTAATCTTTCGCGGGTTAGATTCGGGGCGTAGGCTTGTGGTGAGCGGTAAATATTAACAGGTGGCGAATGCGTGTATTTTTAGCGGCAGTTGCCGTGTTTTTTTCCTTTTCAGCCGTTGTTGCCAGCCCTGCGCCGGAGTTTTCAGTGTATCCCAAGCCAAGACCTAACGCAGGAGCCTTGGTGCTGACCCAAGCGCAAACATCAAATGCCGCCTTCGCGCGCTGGATCGACCGTTTTCGCGGTCGGGCACGGGCTGCAGGTATTCGGGACAGTGTTTTTAATTCTGCTTTTCAAGGCGTTAGATACAATACTAGCGTGGTTCAGAAAGACCGAAACCAATCAGAATTCACCAAGCAGATCTGGGACTACCTCGATAGTGCAGTATCCACGACACGGGTTCGCAATGGCCGAGCGGCACTTCGCGATAACCGGCGCGTGTTGGCCGAGATTGAAGCGAGGTATGGCGTTGAAGCCGAGGTGGTGACTGCTGTTTGGGGGCTGGAGAGCGCCTATGGATCATTTCGCGGTGAAATTCCAATCATTGAGGCGCTTGCGACGTTGGCGTTTGACGGGCGGCGCGGGCGTTTTTTTGAACAGCAGTTGATCGCGGCTTTGAAGATTGTTCAGTCAGGTGACGTCCGTCCAAGTGACATGCGCGGGTCATGGGCCGGGGCGATGGGACACACGCAGTTTATTCCGACATCTTACCTTTCCTACGCAGTCGATTTTCGAGGCGACGGGCGTCGTGACATCTGGTCAAACGATCCGACGGATGCTTTGGCGTCCACAGCGGCCTACTTAAAGAACTTTGGCTGGACCAATGGACAGCCTTGGGGCGTTGAGGTGCGATTGCCCAGGGGATTTGATTATCGACAGACGGGTGAACGGATCAAGAAGTCCCCGACACAATGGGCCAGTTTGGGTGTACGCGACGTTAACGGCGCGCGCGTGGCAGACTATGGGCGGGCGTCGATCCTGCTACCGGCGGGGGCCCGAGGCGCTGCGTTCATGATCTTTAACAACTTCCATGTGATCGAGCGATACAACACAGCTGATGCTTATGTGATCGGTGTTGGGCTTCTAAGTGACCGGATTGCCGGGGCTGGGGCATTGAAGGCGAAGTGGCCTCGAGATGATCGGAATCTGGCGTTTCGCGAGAAACAGGAGATGCAACGGCTATTGACCCGCAAAGGCTTTAATACTCAGGGTGTCGACGGGATTATCGGGCCAAATACGATTGCCGCAATCAGGCGCTTCCAGGCGTCTGTTGGTATGATCCCGGATGGCTATGCGAGCTATGAAGTACTGCGCCGTTTGCGTTAATCTCTATAGCACCAGCAGCCTTGATGGTGATCGTTTATGACGCCGACCGCTTGCAAATATGCGTAGATAATTGTGGGTCCGACGAAGGACATGCCGCGTTTCTTTAAGTCTTTTGAAATGGCGTCTGACAATGGTGTCGTTGCCGGCATCTCTGAGGCGTCCTTCCAGGAGTTTTTAATCGGTTTACCGTCCACATGCGACCAAAGCCAGTCTGAGAAACTGCCGAATTCCTTTTGCATTTCCAGATAGATGCGCGCGTTCTTCCGGGCCGCGGGAACCTTTTGGCGGTGGCGGACGATGCCCGGATTACTGAGGGCTTTGTGGAGTTCGAAATCAGTCATGTTGGCGACGCGTTCGACGTCGAAGCCATGGTAAACTTCGCGGTAACCATCGCGTTTTTTGAGGATGGTTTCCCAAGATAGACCAGCGTGAGCGCCCTCGAGGATGAGCATCTCGAACAGCATTTGATCATCGCGGACCGGAATGCCCCATTCGGTGTCGTGATAGTGTGCGTAAAGCTCCGAGTGCGAGCCAAAACAGCGTGGTTTGTCGTCAATTGGGTCAGCCATGAGAACCACGATAGACGTGTGAGAAGGTGGCGTCACCTGTTGCAACTGACAACCCCTGTCAGCACGGTTCTGAGAAACGTGCGGTGAGTGCGTAGCCATTGCAACGGGGCAAAGGTTAACCCCAGAAAAACAGGGGAAATGGGAGATCTCGCGATGTCGGTATCACGTCGGTATCAAGTCGGTGCGCCCGCACGCTGCGTTAACCCGAGACCATATGAACGGGGGCATTTGTTAACAAAGATGAACAAATGGTTAATCGGCGAGACGTATTACATGTGATCTTCTGCGTCGGCTACGTCGATGCCAAGCGCGTCGAGACCGTCTTCGAGATACTCTGCAAGACTGGGGATGCCGGAGAGGTATTGCTCGGTTGGGGCGGTTGCCTCTTCGCGAGCTGTTTGCTTGGCTTCGGCCAACTCATCGGCGCCGAAGGTCTCGCGGCCAACCCACATGAGGGCCACTAAGCCTATTTGTTCATCTTCGTTCAGGCCGGAGATGTAGTCGGTGAGGTGGGTGCTTTCGGGTCCGTATTCGCGGCTGAGAAAGATCACGCGGACGATTTTTCCGGTTGAGATGTCAAGCATGGGTGATCCTCCTGTTTTAACCGACCTTAGGCGGGATGCTATGGGGAGACATTGCGCCAGATCAAGCGGTGTGTGGTGGTCTTGTTGCTTGGGGCAGCTTGGCATAGGGCTTTTGCAAACGCTTTGGGCGAGGATTCTGGCATGGCATTCACATTTAAACGGAGCGATTTTCCGTCTGATTTCAAGTTTGGTGCGGCGACGGCGGCGTATCAGATTGAAGGGACGTCCTTTGGGCGTGTCGGCGCGACGCATTGGGACACTTTCGCTGCAGGACCCGGCAATGTGGTGAACGGTGAGGACGGGCGCGTGGCCTGCGATCATTACCATCGCTGGGGTGAAGACCTTGATTTGGTACGCGACGGCAACTTCGACGTGTATCGGTTTTCGACGATGTGGCCTCGGGTTATGCCGGATGGACGCAACGTGAGTGCTGAAGGGTTAGACTTTTATGATCGGTTGGCAGATGGGATTGTGGAACGTGGGCTGAGCCCGAAACTGACGCTTTATCACTGGGATATGCCGTCGGCTTTGGCGGATTTGGGGGGCTGGGCGAACCCAGATGTTGCGAAGTGGTTTGCCGATTACACGGAAGAGGTGATCGGGCGGATTGGTGATCGGATGGATGCGGTTGCAACGATCAACGAGCCGTGGTGCGTGGCGTGGTTGTCGCATTTTCTGGGCGGTCATGCGCCGGGGCTGCGGGACATTCGCGCCGGCGCGCGGGCGATGCATCACGTGTTGGTAGCGCATGCGCGGTCTTTGGAAGTGATGCGATCAGCGGGGCAGGAGAACCTTGGGATTGTTCTGAACTTCGAACATTCGGTCCCCGCGAGCGACAGCGCGGCGGATGTGCGGGCGGCCAAGACTTATGACGGGATTTACAACCGCTGGTTCGCGGGCGGAATCGCTCATGGGACTTATCCGGCGGATATTCTCGAGGCTTTGGAGCCATATATGCCGGAGGGTTGGCAGGACGATATGAGCGCGATTTCGGCGCCGATTGATTGGTTGGGAATCAATTACTATACGCGGTCTTTGCATGAGCATGTGCCGGGCACAGTTTGGCCTGCAGAGCGGGCGGTGCCGGGAGATTTGCCGAAAACGGCTCAGGACTGGGAGATTTATCCGGAAGGGCTCTATGGGTTTCTGATGCGGCTTGGCCGCGAGTTTACGGGCGATTTACCGATTTATGTGACCGAGAACGGGATGGCCGGGGCTGATCCGGGAGATGCGGGGTTGGTAGATGATCCGGCGCGGATTGCCTATTTTGACGCTCATGTGGGGGCTGTGAAGCGGGCGATTTCGGACGGGGCCAATGTTAAGGGCTATTTTGCCTGGTCGCTGTTGGACAATTACGAGTGGGCTTTCGGTTACGATAAGCGCTTCGGGATTGTTCATGTGGATTATGAGACGCAAGAGCGGACACCCAAGGGGTCTTTTCTGGCCTTTCAGGGCGCTTTGGCGCGGGTTTGAGTTTGAATGACTGACCGGCCTACAAGGTCGTTTTGAGTACAACAGACTAAACGTTTTTGCGGTGCCATTCTCGCTTGACCGGGCGATTGTGGTACGCTTGAGCATGTTTGACGAGTTTCGCAACTCGCCTTGTTAGGTGGCGAAGAATTGGGAAAGGAGTACGAAGCATGTCTCAGTTGGAGTATTTTACTGCGCTGTCGGCGCTTTGGATCGCGTTGGCTTGGGTACCATATATTCTTGATCGGATTATGGTGCGAGGGTTGATGGGCGCTTTGGCGAACCCAAGTCCGGAAGCAACTCCTCAATCTGAATGGGCAGTGCGGGCTATGGCTGCCCACAAGGTCGCGGTCGAAGCTTTTGTGGCGTTTGGTCCGTTGGCAGTTCTTGCGATGATGCGGATGCCGGAGGATTCTTACTCCGGGGTTTTGGCGATGACGTTCTTCATCGGCATTTTCGCGCATTATTGGATCTATGTTCTTGGCATAGTGGTGTTGCGCACTTTGAGTTTCGCATTGGCAGCGCTTTCGACGGTCGCTTTGGGTCTGCGCGCCTTTGGCATAATCTGAAGTCTATTAGGTGCGCGTGTGTCGGCGGGTCTTGACCGGATCGCCGACCTCGCCCCAGACATCGGTGCGCATGGTGCCTTTGGCGTCAGTAAGGCGTTTGGGGGGCTCTGCCCCCGCGCCATACGGCGCTCCCCCGGGATATTTTTCAACAGAAGAAGTGCAATTTGACTCAAACTCTATGGGTTTTGTACCCGGCGTGAGTTTGTGACGCAGGAAGGCCATGGGGTGGGCGCGTAAGGTGAGGCGCATGGAGACGTAGTCTTCGACGACTTCTTCGCCGAGGGACATTTTGGGCAGGTTGGCCAGTGGTTCCAAAATGCCCTCGCCGTCCATGTCGCCGGAAAACAGCGGCAGGGGTTTTTCCGAAGCGATGGCAGCGGCGGCCCAGAGGGCGTCGCGTCGCGAAATGTCGAGAGAGGCGAAGGTGTCGGCTTCGGCCAGCGTGCGGAGTTGTCTCGGTTGCAGCCCTGCGCGGCGCCAGACGTCTTCGACCGAGAGGTAGCCGTTGCCGCGCGCGGCGGCGATCCATGTGGCTTCTTCTTCGCGCATGCTCTTGATCTGACGGAAGCCGAGGCGGAGCGCGAGGCCGCCTTTGCCGTCGGCCTCCATGATATTGTCCCATGTAGAGGCGTTGATATCGACGGGACGGATCTCGACGCCGTGTTCGCTGGCGTCTCGAACGATCTGGGCGGGGGCGTAGAACCCCATGGGTTGGGAGTTGAGGAGGGCGCAGGCGAAGATACCCGGGTGGTGGCATTTCAGCCATGAGGAGGCGTAGACGAGGAGAGCGAAAGAGGCGGCGTGGCTTTCGGGGAAGCCGTAAGAGCCGAAGCCTTCGATCTGGGAGAAGCAACGTTCGGCAAACTCGGTGTCGTAGCCGTTTTTGTGCATGCCCTTCATGAAGAGGGTACGAAATTCCGAGACGTTGCCGTGTTTTTTGAAGGTGGCCAGCGAACGGCGGAGGCGGTCGGCT
>JABDPD010000148.1 GCA_013042895.1 Boseongicola sp.
GCGACACAATCTCCGCCTCGTTCGGCAGATCAACCATCAGACGCACCGGCTCACCCATCCCGCGCCCACCCGGCAAATTCGACGCCGAAAGCGTATAGAACCGCCCGTTTGAGCCACAAATCAACAAGCGGTCCGTCGTCTCGGCATGGAACACGAACCGAGGCCCGTCTCCGTCCTTGAATTTCAGCTCACGCTCCAGATCGATGTGACCAGTCATTGCCCTGATCCAGCCCATCTGGCTGCATACGACTGTGATCGGTTCGCGGTCGATCATCGCCTCAAGCGGCACATCGGCAACCTCGATCGCTTCAGCGAACACAGTTCGGCGCGCACCGCCCTCCGCGTCTTTCCCAAAGAGCTTCTTCACCTCGCGAAGCTCCGTCGCGATCTGCGCCCATTGCTGACCTTCATCGCCCAGCAAGTCTTCCAAGGCAGCACGCTCGACCAGCAATTCATCGTACTCGCGTCGAAGCTCGATCTCTTCCAGCCGACGCAAGGCGCGAAGCCGCATATTCAGGATCGCCTCGACCTGAACCTCGCTCAGTTCCCCCTCGCCTTCTGGCGGCGAAACATAGTCAGCCTCGTCCATCGCACGCACGAAATCACGCGACCAGTCTTCACGCATCAAAGCGGACTTCGGCTCGTCATCATACCGAATGATATCAATAACTCGATCCAGATTGAGGAACGCCGTGATGAAACCTTCCAGCACTTCCAGCCGGTGATCAATCTTCGCAAGACGATGCTCAGACCGGCGTACCAATACGTCGCGGCGGTGCTCCATGAACGCGCGAAGCACTTCCTTCAGCGAGCAAACTTTCGGTGTCACACCATCGATCAGCACGTTCATATTGAGGCTGAACCGCGTCTCCAAATCGGAGTTGCGATAGAGCATATTCATCAAAACGTCCGCATCGACATTGCGCGACTTCGGCTCAAGAATGATGCGGATATCCTCGGCACTCTCGTCACGGACATCCGCCAGAATCGGCACCTTCTTGGTCTGAATCGCCTCGGCCAGTTTCTCGATCAAACGGCTCTTCTGCACCTGATACGGTATCTCGGTAACCACGATCTGCCACTGCCCGCGCCCGAGGTCCTCGACCTCCCATTTCGCGCGCACCCGAAAGCCTCCGCGCCCGGTGCGATACGCCTCAGAAATCGACTCCGGCGGTTCCACAATCGTGCCACCCGTCGGAAAATCGGGGCCGTTTACCATCTCGATCAGCGTATCGTCCCGCACCAACTCGCTGTTCTGCTTTTTCGCCAGATGGATACAGGCGTCACATAGTTCACCAAGGTTGTGCGGCGGAATGTTCGTCGCCATACCAACCGCGATCCCCGACGACCCATTAGCGAGCAAATTCGGAAAGGTTGCAGGCAGAACAACCGGCTCTTCCAGCGTGCCTTCATAGTTCGGCCGATAATCAACAGCGTTTTCCGTTAACCCTTCCATCAGGGCCTCAGCCGCGACGGTCAAACGCGCTTCGGTATATCTTTCAGCCGCCGGATTATCGCCGTCGATGTTGCCAAAATTGCCCTGACCGTCGACCAACGGGTAACGAACGTTAAAGTCCTGCGCCAATCGAGCCATGGCGTCATAGATCGCCTGATTGCCGTGCGGGTGATAGTTACCCATCACGTCACCCGTGATTTTCGCGGACTTACGAAAGCCTCCGGTGGGCGACAAACGTAGCTCGCGCATGGCGTAGAGAATACGCCGATGTACCGGCTTCAGACCATCCCGCGCATCCGGCAAGGCACGGTGCATAATCGTCGAGAGCGCGTAGGTCAGATACCGATCCCCAATCGCACGGCGCAATGGCTCAGCCATATGCCTCGGGTCGATGTTGGGGGTGTCTGTGTCGCTTGCCATAGATGATGTGTAGCGATGCAGGAATCGGGCGGCAAGGCGGGAACGGCGCGAATTGGCAGGAAATCACGGACTTGCAATGCCGCGCGCGCCGTAGCACATCCCCTCCATGACCTCCGCCCCCAAGTCCATTCTGATCACAGGCGCCGCCAGCGGTATCGGCTTTGATGCCGCCTCGACGCTTCAAGCCAAAGGCTGGCGCGTCTTCGCCGCCTGTCGCCAGAAAACCGACGCCGAGCGCCTAAGAGTTAACGGGTTGCCGGACGCCGTTCATCTTGATTACGAAGACGCCGCCTCAATCGCCATGTGCGTTAGCCATGTCTTGAACGAGACCAACGGCACCCTCGACGCCCTCTTCAACAACGGCGCATACGCCATTCCCGCCCCACTGGAAGACCTCTCCCGCGCCGCCATAAGCGCCAATCACAACGCCAATTTCCTCGGCTGGCACGACCTGACCGTCCAGATCCTCCCCGCAATGCGGGCTCAAGGCCATGGGCGGATCGTCAATTGTTCCTCGGTGCTCGGGTTTGTGACGACACCTTATCGCGGCGCCTACGCCGCCTCGAAATACGCAGTTGAGGCCTGGTCCGACGCCCTCAGAATGGAAATGGTAGATGCTGGTATCCACGTCTCCCTGATCGAACCCGGCCCGATCATAACCAATTTCCGCGCCAATGCCATCAAGCGTTTTGACGCCTGGGTCGATTGGGAGAACTCCCCCCGCGTGGAGGAATACAACAGCCATCTCCTTGAAAAACTTCGAAAAGGTTCAAACAACAGCATCTTTGCCAAACCGCCCTCGGCCGTCACCGACAAGTTGATCCATGCTATCGAGAGCCCACGCCCGAAAGCGCGCTACTATGTGACACTCCCGACTTACGGCTCAGATCTCCTGCGACGTTTTCTGCCCACGTTCCTTCTGGATCAAGTTATGAAACGCAGCTAAGCGTTGCATTCGCCTTCACGCGAAACTGCGCTAGGTCCGGCTCAAAGCAACCGAGGTTTCCATGTTAGAAGATCCACTTTTTATCGTCGTCGGGATAGCTGTCTTGATCGTCGTCGGCGTTTTGCTGACCGGGATCGGCGGCTTCGCCAAAGGCGGTGACTTCAACCGCAAACACGCCAACCGCATCATGCGCTATCGCATCTACGCGCAAGCCGTCGCGATCGCGTTAATTTTGCTTTACGTCTACCTACGCCGCTCGGGGGGCTAATACTCATGGTCGTACTCAACAAAATTTACACCAAAACCGGCGACGCTGGTGAAACCGCTCTCGGCAATGGCGCGCGCGTCGCCAAACACGCGATGCGTGTGACGTCCTATGGAACCGTCGATGAGCTGAACGCCACGGTCGGAATGGCCCGGCTTCAGGCCGACGACGAGATGGATCGACTTTTGTCATTGATTCAAAACGACCTTTTTGACCTAGGTGCAGATCTTTGCCGCCCCGACATGGAGATGGATAGCGAAGCTGGTTACCCTGTATTGCGCATGGTGGCCGCCCAAACCGAGCGTTTGGAAGCCGAGATTGACGAGATGATTAAGCGTCTTGAACCGCTGAAGTCCTTCATTTTACCGGCCGGATCTGCTCTTTCGACGCAACTTCACCTCTGCCGCACGGTTGCCCGCCGCGCCGAACGTCTGACTGTCGAGCTAGCAACGATGGAGTCTGTAAACGAGGCCGCAGTAACCTATCTTAACAGGCTCTCCGACTGGTTCTTCGTCGCCGCGCGCATCGCGAATGACGAAGGCCGCGGCGATGTGCTTTGGGTTCCGGGGGCGAACCGCTAGCCAGCTGGCGGTTCCCACAACTCGACCGGATTGCCTTCGGGGTCGTAAATGCGCGCAAAACGCCCGACCCCCTCCATCGTTTGCTCGTGGCTGATTTCAATCCCGGCCGCCTTTAGCTGCTCCACCATCGTGTCCAGATCATTCACACGAAAATTAACCATAAACGCGCGGTCCTCAGCGAAGTAATCCGTGTCGGCCGCAAACGGCGCAAAAACGGTCACTCCGGCCTCGCCGATCCATGGCGGCGTACTCATGTCTGTTGGCGCAGGGTTCACGCCAAGATGCGTTTCGTACCACTTCGCCAATGCGTCCGGGTCCTTCGCCCGAAAGAACAATCCGCCGACGCCAACAACCTTTTCCATGGCTATTCTCCCTAGATTCTTTCCAATGTTAGCACGGAGTATCGAAAACGCGGCGTCGTCAGACCCAAACGCGTCGATTTTGCACTGTTTTCCCTGCGCCGCCTTCGCTAAACCGACTGGGAAATCAGCGGGGGTTACCCCGAACGCGAAGGAGTTAACGCAAATGAAGGTGTTGGTACCTGTCAAACGCGTCATCGATTACAACGTGAAAGTGCGCGTTAAAGCGGACGGATCGGGTGTCGATTTGGCGAACGTTAAGATGTCGATGAACCCGTTTGACGAAATTGCCGTCGAGCAAGCCATCCGAATGAAAGAAGCCGGTCAGGCCGACGAAATCGTCGCGGTGTCGATCGGCGTGAAGCAAAGCCAGGAAACTCTGCGCACCGCCTTGGCCATGGGCGCCGACCGCGCGATCCTGATCGTCGCGACAGATGACGTCCACAACGACATTGAACCCCTCGCCGTTGCCAAACTTCTGAAGGCGGTTTGCGACGAGGAGCAACCGGGTGTCGTGCTCTGTGGTAAACAAGCCATCGATAACGACATGAACGCTACCGGCCAGATGCTCGCAGCTCTCACCGGCTGGGCTCAGGCGACCTTCGCATCCGACGTTCAGCTCGACGGCGATAGCGCCACGGTCACACGCGAAGTCGACGGCGGATTGCAGACAATCAAAGTCAAAATGCCTGCAATTATCTCGGTTGATCTACGTTTGAACGAACCGCGCTATGCGTCCTTGCCTAACATCATGAAGGCTAAGAAAAAGCCTTTGGACGAGAAAACGCCAGAAGATTACGGCGTCGACGTCAGCCCCCGCCTTCAGGTCGTCTCTACGGGCGAGCCGGATCAGCGCAAAGCGGGTGAGATCGTTGGATCGGTCGATGAATTGGTTGCAAAACTAAAAGAAGCGGGGGCCGTGGCATGAGCGTTCTACTCTTAGCTGAAGTCAACAAAGGCGAATTGGCGATGGACGCCACATCCAAGGCCATCACTGCCGCCAAAATGATGGGCGACGTCACTGTGCTTTGCGCGGGTGCGTCGGCATCCGCCGCCGGTGAAGAAGCCGCCAAAATTGATGGCGTTTCGAAGGTTTTAGTCGCGGAAGATGCCTCGCTTGGGCACCGTTTGGCCGAACCAACCGCCGCATTGATTGTCTCATTGGCGGGCGACTATTCGCATATCGTGGCCCCTGCCACGACCGATGCGAAAAACGTCCTGCCGCGCGTTGCAGCCCTGCTAGACGTGATGGTCATCACAGACATTTCGGGCGTCGTCGACGCGGAGACATTTGAGCGTCCGATCTACGCCGGTAACGCTATCCAGACCGTTAAGTCTTTGGATGGAACCAAAGTCGTCTCGGTCCGAGTGTCCTCTTTTGATAACGCTGCCGAAGGCGGCAGCGCCGCTGTTGAAACCATCAGCGCCGTGGAAAACCCCGGGCTGTCCGAATGGGTTGAAGACAAGGTCGCGGAAAGCGATCGCCCCGAGCTTACGTCGGCTGGCGTGGTTGTTTCGGGTGGACGCGGTGTCGGCTCGGAAGAGGATTTCGCCCTTATCGAGAAGCTCGCCGATAAACTCGGTGCGGCCGTCGGTGCATCGCGCGCAGCGGTCGACTCAGGCTACGCCCCGAACGATTGGCAAGTCGGACAGACCGGCAAGGTGGTTGCACCTGATCTTTATGTCGCCGTCGGAATTTCCGGCGCAATTCAGCACCTTGCGGGCATGAAAGACAGCAAGATCATCGTTGCGATCAACAAGGACGAAGAAGCACCCATCTTCCAGGTCGCCGACTACGGGCTTGTCGCTGACTTGTTCACAGCGGTGCCAGAGCTAGTCGAAAAGCTTTGATTCAGTCTTGAAGCCTTATGAAGCGCGCTGGCGAAAGCTGGCGCGTTTTGCTTTTTCCGGGTCCCTTATAACCTCCGCGAGCGCTGTCGCCGTTCGACTGTGAAACAAAGGCCCGGGCATCGCTTCGGCGGCCTGTTCTTCGTGGTCGAGAAACACTTTTCCCTGAAGCCCCTCAGACCGCGCGACGTCATCAGCGACAACTTCAACAATTCCCGCAGTTCGATGAGAGACGGTTTCCAACATCTCACGATCAACGAAATGCGGATCCAGCGGATTTCTAAGTTGGGTCGCACCCTCCGGAGGTCGATCCGCCATCCAAAGAAGTATTTTCTCTCCGGGGATCGCGGACAGGATCAGCTCCATGCGGCTGATCCATGCGGTTTTCAATTCGGCGATCACCCTTTTGAGCGCGGCGTCTTCGCCTTTGGCCAGTTCCGTCAGCAAGTGACCGGTGAAATGAAATTCCGTAAAATCCATTGCAGGAAAAGCGCGTTGAAGCAGCAGCGACGCCGAGACAAACCGATCATTGCGACGTGGATGCACCGAATAAAACCGGTTCGACATATTTTGCGCGCCAAGCACCTCGACCACAGTCATCCGTGCGTTTTGTGCAACCGGCAAAATATCGGGATCCTCGGCGATCAACGTCAGACCAGCCTGCATCACGCCTAGGTTCACCACCGGTTCCCCAATCTGACCTTCAAGCGCGTCGACGAAAGGCACTTCGACGTACTTGCCATATGTCTGGCTGCCGCCAATCACGGCCAGATATCCACCGTCCAAGGGCCGCTTTGGCCCGCGAAATGCAACACGCGACGCGCCATAGCAGCAATGTTCATAATCCAGAGCCGTTTCTGGTGGTTCCACGCGTGTCACAAATCCGGGTCCCCAACTTTTCCTCGAATCGATCATCACCGAAGGACATTGATATTTGCCTAATGGGTGACTTTCTGCGCCGCAGCGATACCATGACCCTTGCACCCTGAACCGGCCTAAGCCTATGGTCTGGGCGAGATTTGGAAGGGTTTGGCATGGACATCAAAACGGTTGGCATCGTCGGCGCGGGTCAAATGGGCAACGGCATTGCCCATGTCTTTGCGCTCGCGGAATTTGATGTGCTCATGAACGACGTCAGCCGCGAGGCGCTCGACTCGGCGATGGCGCTGATCGAAGCCAACCTTGACCGCCAGGTCAGCCGCGAAAAGATCGGTCAGGCCGAACGCGATGCCGCCATGGATCGGATCAAGACCACTATGACCCTGAGCGATCTTGGTCAAACCGACCTAGTGATCGAAGCTGCAACAGAACGCGAAGCCGTAAAAGTCGCCATTTTCGAAGACCTCGTGCCGCACCTGAAGCCGGAAACGATCCTGACATCGAACACTTCATCGATCTCGATCACGCGTCTAGCCAGCCGTACCGATCGACCCGAAAAGTTCATGGGCTTTCACTTCATGAACCCGGTTCCGGTCATGCAGCTGGTTGAGTTGATCCGCGGCATCGCCACCGATGAAGCTACATTCAAAGCCTGCCTCGCCGTTGTCGATAAGATCGGTAAAACTGCCTCAACTTCCGAGGATTTCCCGGCCTTCATCGTCAATCGCATCCTTATGCCGATGATCAACGAAGCCGTCTATACGCTCTACGAAGGCGTCGGCTCGGGCTCTTCCATCGATAGCGCGATGAAGCTTGGCACGAACCACCCAATGGGCCCGCTCGAACTTGCGGACTTCATCGGCCTCGACACCTGCCTTGCGATCATGAACGTGCTGCACGACGGTTTGGCCGACACGAAGTATCGCCCCTGCCCGCTGCTCACCAAGTATGTAGAAGCCGGATGGCTGGGTCGAAAAACGCATCGTGGTTTTTACGACTACCGCGGCGAAGTTCCTGTCCCGACGCGCTAGACGTGCCTACATTTCCTCGCCGAAACGGTCCGCGACCAAAGCCTCAATCGCTTCCGCCAAGGCAACCGCCGACGTCCCGCGTGTGACCACGTCGATCTGCGTTCCACGCGACGCGGCCAACATCAAAAGCCCCATGATTGAGTCCCCTGACGCTGACAATCCGTCCTTTGAAACCTCCGCCTCGGCATCATAGTCCTCAACCAACTCGGCCAGCTTGGCAGATGCCCGCGCGTGCAAGCCCTTTTCGTTGACGATGGTCAGTGTTTTGGTCGCAGTTTCCGCCATAACAGTCTCTATCCGTCGAATGCGTCGATATATTTCCGACCCGCCTCAAGCGCAGCCTTCACAGCCACGGCAACCGATTTGTGCCGCGATTTCGCAAGCTTAATCAGCATCGGAAGGTTCGCGCCATAGATGATCTTGCGATCGCTTGGGCTGCAGGCGCGCAAGCTCAGGTTCGATGGCGATCCGCCGAACATATCCGTCACAACGACCACACCATTGCCGGTATCAACACTATCGGCGGCGGCGCAAATCTCGGCCTGTTTCTTGTCCCGATCATGGTCCGGTGCGATAGAGATCGCACGCACGCCAGCCTGCTTGCCAACGACATGCTCGACAGCCGCAAGATACTCTTGCGCCAATCCTCCATGTGCGACGATGACAATCCCGATCACGCCCGGCTTTCCCCATTCGACGCCAACCCGCGCCGCTCAAGCTCCCGATGGCGAGTTGACACCTGCCACCCGGCCGCTGCAAGGGCCTTCGCGGTTTTTTCCGCCAATGCAACAGATCTATGCTTTCCACCGGTACATCCGAACGCCAGTGTCAGTGAGGTCTTACCCTCATCCTTGAAGGCCGGAAGCAGAGATTGAGTTAACTCGACCGTCCGCGCGAAGAAGTTCTTAAACCTCGGATCGCCGGCGACAAACGCCTGCACTTCAGCGGTTCGCCCGTCTAAATCCCGCAAGCCCTCCTCCCAATGGGGATTGGCCAGAAACCGAACGTCCATAACCATATCCGCCCCGCGCGGCAAACCGCGCTTGAACGAGAAACTCTCGACCGAAATCGCCAGACGCGCACTGGCTTCAGTTCCGAATTTCTCGCCAATCTCGGCCTTCAGATCATGAACTGTCAGCTCCGATGTCTCAATCAACCGATCAGCACGCGTGCGCACTGGGATCAATAACTCCATCTCGCGGGCAATGCCGATGTCTGGGCTTTCCGACGGCGCCAATGGATGCCGCCGCCGCGTCTCGGAATAACGCCGGATCAACACATCCGTCCGGCAATCGAGGTACAAAAGCTCGGCATCGATATCCGGGTCCGCCGACAGAGCGTCCAGAAGCGCGACCATTCCATCGGACGAAAAATCCCGGTTCCGCACATCGATCCCAAGCGCCAGCGGCGCGCTTGGGGGCGGGCCGTCAAGCAATCGCTCGACCAGACTGAGTGGCAGGTTATCAATTGCCTCGAACCCCAAATCCTCAAGCGCATTAATCGCCGTCGAACGCCCTGCGCCAGAGGCGCCGGTCACCAGAACCACGCGGGTTCGCCCGTTCGAAGAATGGTCTTGCAGGTCGCTCATGGCGCGGCGCGCCCTCCGTTCATCAGGGCACACAGCATAGCGGGGAACGCCGGGCTCTCAACCTTTCTGATCAGTGGCAACGCAACGTCCGCGATCACAGTTTCGTGCCTCTCAGGCAATCGCGCAGTTTCGACTTCGTCCAACGTGACCGCCCAAAGCGCCATCGCCGGGGCGTAGTGGATTCGAAGCAGCCCGACACCGCGCGCCTCGATCAGACCTTCCAACGGTGGCGGCGCGCTTAGACGCAATCCACCGTTCAAATCCGGGGTCGCGACAACGCGGTCATCGGCCACCAATCGCGCACCCATCGCCATCAACTCCAATGCCAGTGAAGACTTCCCGGACCCGGATGCCCCGAGAATGAGCAACCCGGTCGTTCCAAATGCAACGGCAGAGGCATGGATGTTGACCGGGTCGGATCCGGTCATGACGGGCTCAGACGGGCAGGCCGACGACGAAGCGCGCGCCCAATGGGTCAGACGTCACATCTGCGTCGGTCGGACGGATGTTCTCGGCCCAGATAACACCGCCATGCGCCTCAACAATCTGCTTTGAAATCGCAAGACCAAGGCCGGAGTTATTACCAAAGTGATCGACCGGGCGTTCCGTATAGAAACGATTGAAAATCTTGGTCAGCGCCTGTTCGGGAATGCCCGGACCGGTGTCTTCGACAACAACCAGCACACGGTTTTCCCGTTTGCGCACCCAGACTCGGATGGCATCACCCTCGTCGCAGAAGGAAATCGCGTTGGAAATAAGGTTCACGAAGACCTGAGCAAGTCGGCTTTCGAGACCGTCGATGATAATCGACTCCGAGGGCATGTCCGTGATGAACTCGACGCCCTTTTTCTTGGCGTCGTCGCCAAGGAAGTCACCGATATTGCCGATCATCGTCAGAAGATCGAACGGTTCCTCGTCCTCTTTGACCAGCTCACTGTCGAGACGCGAGGCATTGGAAATGTCGCTCACCAGCCGGTCCAGCCGGATCGTGTCGTGTTCGATCACGTCCATCAGTTTGATCTTGTGATCTTCGCGCTTGGTCGAGCGCAGCGACGTCACAGCCGAGCGCAAAGACGCCAGAGGGTTCTTGATTTCGTGGGCCACATCCGCCGCGAATTGTTCGTTCGCATCAATGCGGTCGTAAAGAGCGGCCACCATACCGCGCAAAGCACCGGAGAGCCGTCCGATTTCATCTGGTCGTGCGGTCAGATCAGGGATGCGCACCCGGTTCGGGCTAAAGCGTCGCGCGTTCTTTTCGCGTCCGATCTCCGCCGCCGCCGCAAGGTCAGAGAGAGGGTTCGCAATGGTCGAGGCAAGCACAAGGCTTAGGCCAATCGACACCAAAATCGCGATCACAAACATCTGCAAAACCTGCTCGCGTTCCGAGCGCACAAGCTGGTCGATCTCGCCCGCCGCACTGCCGATCGCCACGGCACCGACGGGCGTTTCACCCTGCAAAATCGGAGTCGCAACTGTGAAAATCGTGTTGCCAAATGCATCGGTGCTCGACTGCACTTCCGTGCCACCTTCCAGCGCCGCTGCGACCAAGATCGCTACAAGGTCTTCATTTGCAGCCTCGACATCGGGGCCAATGTTCTCCTTGCCGAAAATGCCCGACAACCCGCCCCAAATACTGTTGAGAAAATCGGTAATGACCGTGGAACGATCCTCACCCTCAATAGAAGGCAATTGACTGATCCGACGCTCCTGGCCAACGGTCGTTGCAAGCAAACCGCCGCTGGTGTCGTAAACAAAAATCTCAACCGCATTCGGAATCTCAAGCGCGGCCAGAGTGCCGGGAATATCCAAACCGTCGCCGGTAGACAGATTAACTGGGACGTTTTGGGGCAGCTGCGCCTCAAAGAAGCCTGAGATCAACTCGGCCTCAATCACAATCCCGCGCTCGCGCTGGATCACCAAACTGTCCCGGAAGGGATTGAGAAACAAAACCCCCGCCACACGGACGAGGATTGCCAGAAGATTGAACGTGATAATTTTTCGCGCCAGCGGCGACCGGTTCATGGCTATTACACCACGCCGGTCCCGCTTGGCCCGTGCCTCGCTTTCCGCCGCTGCGTCAGAACCGATCCAGTCCTCACCCAAAACGACGTCGGCGTGTTTGGCTGGCTTGGCGCCCACCACATTCACCCCCGACGCGAACAATTACTCTTCGTTATAACGGTAACCGATGCCGTAAAGTGTCTCGATCGCCGAAAACTCATCATCAACCATCCGCATCTTCTTCCGCAGACGCTTGATGTGGCTGTCGATTGTGCGGTCATCGAC
>JABDPD010000151.1 GCA_013042895.1 Boseongicola sp.
GGTCCAAGATCTGATTTCAGTGCTTGCCAGAGAGCGTTCACTGGGCCGTCGTCTTGGATATCCTTAGAGTGTTCGTTCTTGAAAAAGCTCGTGCGTGGGCCGTCTTTGGTTGAAACGGTCACCACGGCCTCAGATTCCACAACGATGTCTCCACGTGCATTGCGACGACGCTCGGTGATAACTCGGTAGCGCTCGACCTCGAAGAAATCCGGAGCCAAGTTGAGCTCGCGACGCGCCAGAATCTCGAAGCTCGCCTGAGCACTATCGTAAGCGTAACCGTCCGTTTCGCGCTGTTTCACCGCATCAAGGATCCGTGTGAGAGCGGGGTCTCCCTTTTCGGCCTCAATCCCCATTTCCGTGAGACGTCGCAACAGGTTCGACTGACCGGCCTGATTTGACATTGGGACGATACGCGCATTTCCAACAGCTTCCGGTTGGATGTGTTCGTAGGTCGACGGATCCTTCACAATGGCGCTGGCGTGCAGGCCCGCCTTATGCGCGAAAGCAGAAGCTCCAACGTAAGGCGCTGCGCGTTGAGGGACGCGGTTGAGGATATCATCGAGCATCCGTGACGTGCGCGTAAGGGACTTCAACGCATTTTCGGGTACACCGGTTTCATAGCGACTTCTGTAGGGCTCTTTCAAAAGAAGTGTCGGGATCAAAGTCACAAGGTTCGCATTACCACAGCGCTCGCCGAGACCATTTAGGGTGCCCTGGATCTGCCGCGCACCGGCATCAACGGCTGCTAGTGTGCCCGCAACAGCATTGCCTGTGTCATCGTGCGTGTGGATGCCGAGATGGTCGCCGGGGATACCGCTTTCGATCACATGAGACGTGATCTCGCCCATTTCTGAAGGTAGCGTTCCGCCGTTCGTATCACAGAGCACAACCCACCGCGCACCCGCATCATACGCTACTTTCAGACACTCCAGCGCGTAACCGGAATTGGCTTTGTAACCGTCGAAGAAATGCTCTGCATCAAAAAGCGCCTCGCGCCCTTGTGCTACAAGATGTGCGATGCTTTCCGAGATATTGGTGAGATTCTCCTCGAGCGTGATCCCAAGCGCCGTATCGACGTGGAAATCGTGCGTCTTGCCAACAATGCATACAGCCGGAGTGTTGGCGTTCAAAACACCCGCAAGAACGTCATCGTTCGCAGCTGAGCGCCCTGCCCGTTTTGTCATGCCAAAAGCCGTGAACGTGGCGCGAGTTTTCGGTCGAGTCTCAAAGAACGCGCTGTCTGTGGGGTTTGCACCTGGCCAGCCACCTTCAATGTAGTCCAATCCCAGAGCATCCAAAGCTTTGGCTATCTGGGTTTTCTCGTCTGCCGAGAATTGAACACCTTGAGTTTGTTGCCCATCACGCAAGGTCGTGTCGAAAAGTGAAAGACGTTCGCGGCTCATTTCAGCGCCTCCAGTTTGGTGAGGTCGAAGTTGGAGGTGAGTTCCCATTCCGCGCCATCTTTTGTGTCTTTGACCAAGACACCCGCCGCCACGAAACCGTCACGCAAAAGGTCGGCACGAGCGAAGTCCCTGTTCTGGCGCGCTTGCGCACGGTCAACAAGAAGTGCCTCGATCAATTTGCTGACACCTTCAGGAGCGTTTCCGTCGCCAGCGCTGTCATTTAGGTCGATACCCATTAAGTTCAGCGCGCTCAAAAGATGCGGTATGTCATCATTACCGAAGAGAGCATGAAGTCGGGCAATGGCGCCGGCTGTATTCAAATCGTCTGAAAGTGCGATCAGCACACCTTCATCCACATCCGCAGCTGGCGTCACCCCCGATGAGGCTTTTGCCCATTTACGCAAAGTCGTTTCGGCTTCGGCACGTTTTTTCTCGGTCCAGTCCATTGGCTTTCGATAGTGCGTTTGCAGGAAAACAAACCGGATCACCGCTCCGGACACTCCTTGGTCCAACAAATCACGCACGGTGAAGAAATTGCCCAGAGATTTGGACATTTTCTTTCCCTCAACTTGCAGCATCTCGTTGTGCAGCCAGACTTTGGCGAACCCATGCCCCATGCAGCGCGACTGTGCGATTTCGTTCTCGTGGTGTGGGAACTGGAGGTCGTTGCCTCCGCCATGGATGTCGAAGGCTTCTCCTAAAAGTTCATACGACATTGCAGAACACTCGATATGCCAGCCAGGACGACCACGACCCCAAGGACTATCCCAACCCGGCGTCTCTGCATCCGAAGGTTTCCATAGCACGAAATCCATCGGGTCTTCCTTATAGGGTGCCACTTCAACACGCGCGCCTGCGATCATATCGTCGACCGAACGTCCCGACAGCGCACCATATTCTTTGTAGGACCGTACGCGAAACAAGACGTGCCCTTCTGCCTCATAAGCATGATCTCGGTCGATCAGCCCTTCGATCATCGACACCATTGGCGCAATCCATTCGGTCGCGCGTGGCATATGCGTTGGCGTTAATGTTCCCAAAGCCCCCATATCGTCGAGATACCATTGGCTGGTTTCATTCGTGATTTGACGGATTGAGCGCCCTGTCTCCGCTGCTCGTGCGTTTATCTTGTCATCCACATCAGTGAAATTGCGTACGTAGGCTACGTGGCTTTCGCCAAAAACAAATCGCAAGAGGCGAAACAACACATCGAAGACCACAACAGGCCGCGCATTCCCAAGATGCGCCCGGTCATAGACCGTCGGTCCGCAAACATACATCCGCACATTCGCCTCATCAATCGGCTGAAAAAGCTCTTTGCGACGGGTCGCCGTGTTGTGGAGCGTGATTTGGGTCATAGGCAAAAGTCCTTGAAGGCGTGGAAGCGTCCCGCGCGGGCTTTAACAAGGTCAAGGAATAGAGAAAAGGGGACCGGACCGCGCGACATATGTCAGGCGATAATAATACACTCAATGATGAATTTGGTCCGTCTCATGGGGTTCGTATAAGTCGCGTTTGCAAGTTTTGCAAAGCATTTCCGAAGCTTGGCGGGAATTGGCAATGTCTGTAAGGCTCCGCCCCCGGTCTTTCGGTCTCCTCTTTGGTATTTCCAGAGCGTGAATGGGCGGCGGATCACGCAATGTGACGCGGGCTATCACGAGCTTTTAATTGACTTTCCATTTTGAGATATGCCCTTTCGGTTTCATGAGAGTTTCAAAACGAATAGCGGGCCTGACAGGCGGCGGATCTGATGGCTGGGATATCTTGCGCAAGGCGCGCGATCTCCAGAATGCAGGGCGAGATATCATTCAATTGACCATCGGCGAGCATGACCGCCGGACCGAACCAGAAATACTGGACGAAATGCACCGCTCGGCCCTTGGAGGCCACACTGGGTATCCAGTGCTTCCCGGCACGGATGAGCTCCGGCAGGCAATCGCTGAGCGCGTCGAGGCGCGCACGGGCATTGCGACCGGTACTGAGAACGTCGTTGTAACACCCGGAGGCCAATCGGCGCTTTTTGCAGCTCACTCTGCCGCTTGCGATCCGGGCGATACCGCACTTTTCATTGACCCCTACTATGCGACCTATCCTGGGACTATTCGCGGTGCAGGCGCGATTGCGGAAACGGTGACGGCGCGGGCAGAAAATGATTTTCAGCCTGACGCAGCCGAACTTGCAGACGCGGCTGAACGCACCTGCGCGAGGTCTCTTTTGATTAACTCCCCGAACAATCCCACCGGCGTTGTATACTCCGCTCAAACAATGGACGGCATCGCCGCAGTTGCCCGCGCGCATAACCTTTGGATCATCTCGGACGAAGTCTACGATACGCAGATCTGGGATGGCGAGCATCTGTCGCCACGACAACTGCTTGGAATGACTGATCGTACTCTGGTTGCGGGCTCCCTTTCCAAAAGCCATGCGATGACAGGCAGCCGCCTTGGATGGCTTGTTGGGCCAGCGGAAGCGATCGCACATGTCGAAAATTTTGGCACGCATACCACCTATGGGGTCGCTGGGTTCATTCAGGACGCCGGGCATTTTGCACTGAAGCAGGGAGAAGCTTTCGAGGCGCGTATCGCGGCCCCGTTTAGGCGGCGCCACCAACAAGTATCGGGCTACCTCGAAGCGCGGGGGCTGCACGTCGTCCCCTCCACCGCTTCAATGTATCTGATGCTTGATATCCGCTCGACTGGTCTTTCGGGAGATGACTTTGCGGAACGGCTTCTGGAAGAGCACTCCATTGCAGTTATGCCGGGCGAAAGCTTCGGATCTGCCGCAGCCGGCCATTTGCGTGTTGCGCTGACCGTGGATGACGAACGGTTAATGATTGCAGTCGCGGTTCTGGCTGACATGGTGGATGAGGTGTCAACGGCTGCTGCGTGACAGCCAGCCCTAGACAGATCGCGTCAACCGATGCATCACCGCGCACATGGGCGAGCCGCATAAACCACAAATCAATCACAGCCTTCTGGAAGATGCGCAGGCATTCCTTCTTGGAACCGCGCTTTGTGCGCTGGGCCTGCAGTTCATAACGCATTTGGGCTTTGTCACCGGACAAACTGCCGGGCTGGCAGTTTTGGTGTCCTATGTTTCAGGCTTCAGTCTTGGAGCGGTGTTCTTTGTCGTGAATCTGCCGTTTTGGGTACTGGCCTGGATTCGTATGGGACCAAGATTCACAATCAAAAGTATAATCGCAGTGGGAATTCTTTCCGTGATGACAGAGTTCCTACCTGCAACTTTTGCTATTGCGCATCTGAGCGCTCCTGTCGGCGCTGCCTTTTCTGGTGCGTTGGTTGGCCTGGGACTAATCGTGCTCTTTCGCCACGGCGCGTCTCTTGGCGGCATCGGAGTTCTGGCTCTCTTTTTGCAAGAGCGTTTCAAGATTCAGGCGGGTTGGACGCAACTAGCGTTTGACGCCATCCTGTTTACGGTCGCCTTGTTCTTTCTTGAGTGGCAGCTCGTCGGCTGGTCTTTGCTAGGAGCGGTCGTTGTAAACCTGATTGTCGC
>JABDPD010000153.1 GCA_013042895.1 Boseongicola sp.
GGCAAGGCACCCCGCTTGCGCTTCCGACGCTTCTCAGCTGCACATGTCTGAACATAAAGTATGGCCGACACACCTTTGATTTTACGATATTTATCTTGAACTGATCCAAGATCCTCGCGAGAATACCACTCCACGCTTCTGGGGAAGTCTACGCGGCGCGGTTCTTCCTTTTCGTCGAACACCACAGCAACGTGCTCAACCCCCATTGCAACCAACTCATGTGCCACTCGATCCGCTGTAAGTGAGCCATCGATGGCCTGACCACCCGTCAAGGCAACCGCATCATTATACAAAATCTTAAACGTTATGTTTGCATCCGACCCCAAAGCGGCCCGGATGGCCAAAATCCCCGAATGATTGTACGTTCCGTCACCCATGTTCTGGAACACATGCTCCGTCGTGGAAAATGGCGCTTCACCAACCCAGTTCATGCCCTCTGCGCCCATGTGGGTATAACCGTTGGTCTCACGGTCCATCCAAAGGACCATCGTGTGGCAGCCGATTCCGGCGTATGCGCGACTGCCCTCAGGCACCTTGGTTGAAGTGTTGTGCGGACAGCCCGAACAGAAGTAAGGCAGTCGCGATGCGATCTCGGGCGCATTGTCAGCAGCCAGCGCTCTAGACACCCGCTCCATCGCGCTTCTCAGAGCCGCTGACTCGCGACCTTCCTCAATCAAAATACCGCCAAGTTTCTCAGCAATCCCAACGGGTTCCAGCGAGTAGTGGCTTTGAAACAGCTCCTCGCTCCCAAGCCCGTCGCCCGCGCTCTTGCGCGCGCCATAGACCCGACAGCCGCCACGAACATCAAACAGCGCCTCTTTCACCTGCCCTTCGATCAGCTTGCGTTTTTCCTCAACCACAACAATCAGATCGAGCCCCTCGGCCCATTCTCGAAACGACACCACATCAATTGGATAGACTTGCCCTAGCTTATAGGTCGTCACACCCATCCGCTCGACTGCTTGCTCATCCAGTCCGAGAAGACTCATCGCATGAACCAGATCGAGCCAGTTCTTTCCTGCAGCCACAAATCCGATTCTGGCCCCCGGCTTTCCGTGCATACGCGTATCCGGGCGATTGGCGCGTGCAAAAGCTTCCGCCGCCCGTCTTTTGTCGTCAACCAATCGCGATTCCTGAGGAATCCAGTGGTCCCCCAACCGTATGTTCAAGCCACCCGTCGGCATATCGAAGTCAGGGACTACAAAAGACATCCGAACCGGGCGTGCGTCCACCACCGACGTCACCTCCACGGTGTCCTTCATCAGCTTCAAAGATGTCCATAACCCCGAAAACCGGCTCAGCGCATAGCCATAAAGGCCGAAGTCCAGGATCTCCTGCACACCAGCGGGTGACAAGATCGGCACTTGCGCATCCACCATCGCGAATTCCGACTGGTGGCACGTTGTCGAGCTTTCGCCTACGTGGTCATCGCCCAAAGCCAGCACCACGCCGCCATTCTTGGAAGAGCCTGCAAGATTGCCGTGCCGGATTGCGTCGCCCGAACGATCCACGCCCGGCCCCTTGCCGTACCAAAGCGAGAACACCCCGTCGAACTTACCTTCGCCGCGAATTTCTGCCGATTGTGTACCCCAAATTGCTGTGGCTGCTAGGTCTTCGTTTAGCCCGGCCTCAAAGCGCACCTGCGCGGCCTCAAGGTCGGCTTTAGCGCGTATCATCTGCGTGTCCACCGCTCCAAGGGGTGAACCGCGATACCCTGAGACATAACCGGCAGTGTTCAGGCCAGCCGCATCATCGCGCGCCTTTTGCATCAGCATAAGCCGCACAAGCGCTTGGCTGCCGTTCAAAAGCACGCTTTCTTTTGCAAGGTCATATTTATCGTGCAGGCTGATTGTGTGCCGACTCATAGGGTCCTCCCGGTTCGCACTCAGTATAGGTCAAACATTCTGACCTACAAAATGAAACCTTTGTCATGTCCGCGTTTGCAATAGAGGCCATTCACCGGGTACAGAGTGACAACCTGTTACCGCCAACACTGACGGAAAGCGACGATATGGACTGGGACAAGCTTCGAATATTTCACGCGGTCGCTGACGCCGGAAGCCTGACCCATGCGGGTGACGTTCTCCACCTCAGCCAGTCCGCGGTATCGCGCCAAATCCGCGCCCTCGAAGAAAGCCTGAACACCACCCTGTTCCACCGCCACGCACGCGGTCTGATCCTGACCGAACAAGGTGAACTTCTGTTCGATGCAACCTCTGCCATGGCGCGTCGCCTGGACACCGCCGAAGCGCGGATCCGTGACAGCGAAGAAGAGGTTTTCGGGGAGCTCCGCGTCACGACAACCATCGGCTTCGGCTCGCTTTGGCTCGCCCCTCGTCTGTCCAAGCCCTATGAGAAGTTCCCGGAACTGAACATCGACCTCATGTTGGACGAACGCGTGCTCGATCTGCCCATGCGCGAAGCTGATGTCGCGATCCGCATGAAGGAACCAAGTCAGGCCGATCTAATTCGTCGTCGCCTGATGACTGTCCATATGCGTCTTTATGCTACGCCCGAATACATGGAGAAAAACGGCACGCCCGAGACCCTGGATGACCTGAAGCAGCATCGCCTGATCTATCTTAATACCCAAGCCACACAAGTGAGCGCCGGGGCCAGCCTCGTTCACGAACTCCTGACCCATGACGTCACCTCGCGGCTGACAGTGAACAACTACTTCGGCGTACTTCAGGCCATGCGCTCAAACCTCGGTATTGGCGTTCTGCCCGACTATGTCGTGGAAGACTTACAGGATATCCAACGCGTTCTACCCGAGGTCGAGAGCAACGAAATTCCGGTTTTTCTCGCCTATCCCGAAGAGCTGCGCCAATCCCGTCGAATTGCGGCCTTCCGCGATTTTGTAACCGAAGAGATCATCGCTCAGCGCAAACGCCGCAAAGCCGAAGCTCTCAAGAACGAGTGAGAGCCATACGCTATGCGCCTAATGCATAGCCGGTTTGCCTAACAAATGGTCGGTTTTGTCTTGATCGGTGAGTGAACCGACCCTAGATAAAACTCGAACGAGGTGGCTAGGCCACCGTAGTTTACCTCCCTGTTAGACTGGCCGGGCCTCGTGCCCGGTCTTTTTTTGTCTAACTCCCAATCGTTTGGCTTTGAGCCCTTCTCAACAACATGTTAGGGCGAGACAACATGTGGGACATCTTTCTAAAAACATTACCGTTTTTCGCAATCATCGCGCTTGGCTATGGCAGCGGACGACGCGGCTTCTTCACCGAGGAGGCCACCGCCTATCTCACGAAGTTTGTCTTCTATTTCGCCCTTTCGGCCATGCTGTTCGGCTTCACCGCGAACCTCTCTATTGCCGAGATTTTCGATTGGACCTTCGTCAAAGCCTATCTCGCAGCGTCGCTTGTGGTCTACTTGCTGGTCACCATTGTTGCGATGATCCGTAAACGTCCAATGGCCGAAGCGGCGTTTGAGGCCCAATGCGGCATCATCGGCAACGTTGGTTTTCTCGGCGTGCCAATGCTCACACTCCTCCTCGGTCCAGAAGCCATCGGCCCCGTGATCCTCGTTCTTGCAGTCGATCTTATCTTCTTTGGTAGCCTTATCGTGATCCTCATCACGGGCTCACGCGATGGGCGCATGTCATTTGGCATCTTTCGCACCGTTGGCCTCGGCTTGTTGAAGAACCCGATGATCGTGTCGATCGTCCTTGGCCTGTCATGGTCCGCCCTCAATCTACCTATCCCCGACCCCGCGGGCGAGTTCCTAACGATACTCGGCGCCGCCGCCACGCCCGGCGCGCTTTTTGCAATCGGTGCAAGCCTCGCCAGCAAATCCGCAGAACGCCTTTCTGTTGCCGGGTGGCTTTCGTTTTCCAAATTAGTCCTCCATCCCGGAGCCGTCGCGATTGCCGCGCTTTTCATCTGGCCCGTTGAACCTTACGCCGCAGGTGTCATGATCGCCGCCGCAGCCCTTCCAGTCGCCGGCAATGTCTATATTCTGGCCCAGCACTACGGCGTCGCTCCAACCCGCGTCTCAGCTTCGATCCTGATCTCGACCGCTGCGTCGATCATCACCGTCTCGGCTGTAATTGCGTGGATTTCGTCTGTCTGAACTAAAGGAATACGGCATGGAAACTCTGTCAGAGAACCGAAGCTTTGGAGGCACCCAAGGTGTCTATTCCCACGCGTCCAGGGCGACGGGCGGCGATATGACCTTCGGCCTGTTCCTGCCAGAAGAGGCCTCCGACGGCCCGGTCCCACTTCTGTGGTACCTCTCAGGCCTCACCTGCACCCACGAAAACGCTATGGTCAAAGCAGGCGCTCAAGCTTGGGCAGCCGAACAAGGCATTGCCCTCGTCTTTCCCGACACCTCGCCGCGCGGCGACGGCGTCGCCAACCACGACAACTATGACCTCGGCCAGGGTGCCGGCTTCTACATCGACGCCACCGAACCACCGTGGACACCGCATTTTAGGATGCAGTCCTACATCTTAGAGGACCTTACACGTCTCCTGTTCAACGACTTCCCCCTCGACGAAGAGCGCCAGTCTATCACCGGCCACTCGATGGGCGGCCACGGCGCACTGACACTGGCAGCTAAACTGCCGGACCGATTCAAATCGGTCTCGGCTTTCTCGCCCATTTGTAACCCGACCAAGAGCGACTGGGGCAAAAAGCAATTTGCGGCCTACCTTGGCTCTATAAACGCAGGTGAAACGCACGATGCCACCTGCCTTGCTGAAAGCGGAGCTCTCGACAACTTGCCGATCTTGATCGACACCGGCACCGACGACCAGTTCGGCGACCTTCTGTGCACCGAGGCCCTCGCTGAGACCCTCATGCGACGCCGCGCCGAGGCCACGATCCGCATGCAAAAAGGTTATGACCACAGCTACTTCTTCGTCTCGACCTTCATGGAAGACCACATCTCTTTTCACGCTGAGGCCTTATGGCGGTAATATACGTCGACGCAGACGCTTGTCCGGTCAAGGCCGAGGTCGAGACTGTCGCTACCCGGCGCAAGACGCCTGTTAAGATGGTCGCCAACGGCGGACTGCGCCCTTCTCAAAACCCGCTTATCGAGATGGTCTACGTGGACGACGGCCCTGACGTTGCCGATATCTGGATCGCAGAACGAGCCGGTCCCGGCGATATCGTGATTACTTCCGACATTCCGCTTGCCGCCCGCGCGGTCGAAGCCGGCGCGCTGGTGCTGAAGCCTAACGGAGAGCGCCTTACAGCAACAAACGTCGGCAATGCCCTTGCCATGCGCGACCTTGCAGCTGACTTGCGCGCGGCCGATCCTTTCCGCCAAGGCGGCGGCAAGGGCTTTACAAAAGCGGATCGGTCGCGTTTTCTCGACGCGTTGGAGCGCGCCTTGCGTTAAAGGACACGCGCCTCGTATTCCAGGTGAGACATGTCGCTAACCGACGCAGAACGGACGAGCTTTGCTGGCGCCTATTGGGCGTTCTTTGCGGTTATCTGTTTTGCGACAAACGACGTGGTGATCAAGTTTCTGTCCGGAGACTATCCGCTCTATCAAGTCATGTTCGCGCGTTCGCTCGTCGGGATAGTGTTTGTGATCGGCGTCTTGGTTCCGCTCACCGGCACATGGCGCATGCTAAAAACCAAACGCCTCACAATCCACCTCGTCCGAGGCCTTTGCGTGGTATTCGCAAACTTCACTTTTTTCCTTGCGCTCGCTGCTCTGCCTTTGGCGGATGCAGTCGCGATATTCTTCATCAGCCCGCTTCTGATCTCAGTCTTTTCGGTTATCTTCCTTGGTGAATACGTCGGCCCCCGCCGCTGGGCGGCGATCCTTTTAGGCCTGATCGGCGTTCTCATCGTCGTACGCCCGGGCACCACAGCCTTTCAGATTGCGTCGCTCCTGCCGCTCTTTGCCGCTGTCGGCTATGCACTGCTGCATATCCTGACCCGACGCATCGGAGGCACTGAGAACGCAACTTCAATGGTGTTTTACATCCAACTGACGTTTCTCGCGGTTTCCTCAACCGCCGGCCTCGCTCTCGGCCACGGCGGATTTGATACCTTCGATCATCCGTCCGCCATCTTCCTGTTGCGCGCGTGGGTCTGGCCCGCCCCCTTCGACCTTGGCCTGATGATATTCTCCGGCATGGTCACTTCAATCGGCGGCTACATGATTTCCCAAGCATACATGCGCTCCGAAGCCGCCCTCGTAGCGCCATTCGAGTACATCGCCCTGCCGCTTTCAGTTGTCTTCGGCATCATGCTGTTCGCTGAATTCCCCGACGTCATCGCCCTCTCCGGCATCGCCCTGATCCTGATCTCGGGCCTCGCCCTCATCTGGCGCGAAGCGGTGGCGCGCAAACAAGCCCGACTCGACGGACCAAACCGGCTATGAGCCTCGCTCTCTGGACTTCCCTCGGCCTCACCGCCGCCGCTCCTGTTGTCGCGGAGACCCTGCGTCGCCCTATGTCTGTGGCCAGGCAAAAAAAAGCCCCAGGTACAATCGCCGTGCTCCCATCCGGGCGCACCCACTACCGCTGGACCGGCCCAAAGCGCGGCCCCATCGCTGTCTGTATCCACGGGCTTTCATCGCCGCAGTACATCTACGCCGGCACCTCCCGCGCGCTCGCCGCACTGGGGTTTCGCGTCCTCACGTATGACCTCTATGGCCGAGGCTGGTCCTCGCGCCCTCACGGCAAACAAGATACCGACTACTTCCTGCGCCAACTTCGTGACCTGCTCGATTATTTCGGCGTGGACGAACCCCTCACGGTCATCGGCTACTCCATGGGAGGCAACCTCGCGACAGCATTCGCCGCAGAAGAAGGCCTCAGCATCAAATCCCTCGTCCTCATGGCCCCCGGCGGCCTCGA
>JABDPD010000155.1 GCA_013042895.1 Boseongicola sp.
CGCCGGCATCAATGCTCGTATTATAGAAGTTTGATGCAGTACCCGTTACCCCAAATCCGGTGGCAACGGTAAGATCCGCAGTTAGATTTACTTGGCCGAGGTATCCGTCTGGGTCTGTGCCATCGCCGTCCACAATCGCGGTGGCTAGATCAGTCCCCATCAACAGTACGCCATCAAATTCGATCGAAGCGTCGGGGAAAACAGTCGAGTCAGGGTTGCCAACATAGCTAGCAAAGCGATCGACTTCGATATCCAGATCCGCATAACTTCCTGGGCCAGCGCTAAGATCGGGGCCGCCTCCCAGCGTCCCTCCGCCGCCACCACAGGCCATAAGACCAAGCATCGCCAAAACGGACACACTAAAACGCAAAGACATCAGGAAAGCTCCCCCAGAAATAAACCCGCTCCTATAGGATAGATTCTTCTCATCGGGATCAAGCCGGAAGCCCGCTCAAACGACAAAACGACTGGTTTCACGTCACAATTACCTCCAAAGCCCAAACAATCCCTGCCACAATCGCCGATTGTTCGCCCAAGTTTGAGGCAACCACCTTAACTCATCGGCGCCATGAAGAAGGTTTCCTTCACGATCTTCCCCTCAAACACCTCATAGAGACCAACCTCTTTCGCGTGCCAGCGCTGACCACTTGCCTTTTCTGTGCAATCAATGTCGAACACCACAGCGAAGGAGTTCCCGTGCACGAACGGCCCTTCAAGTTCAGACGAATGCATCTCCATCGCCCCATTCCACCAGTCATGCTTGGCGGCAATCGCCTCTCGACCGCGGCTGATCGGGGACTGACCCTCGGGACTCATTGCCTCGATGGATTCGGCGTGATCAGCGTAAAGCTCTTTAAGTCCCTGCCGCTCGGTTCCATTGCGACAATGATCACAGAGTTTCTTAGCAATCTCTTCCGTCGTCATTAACTTATCTCCCTATCAGTGGACGCTCGACATTGCCTCACTTTTGTTCTTGTTATGTTCCAATCATGCCGCTCAAAGCGCCTTGCGTCAATCCCATCGCCTCTTCCATTGCGCGCCGCCCCCGGGCTGGCTATATGCGCCCCATGCTAGACCGCGCCTCAAATTCATCGCCCCTGCCCCCGGAAATTGCCCGGCGGCGTACGTTTGCGATCATCTCGCACCCGGATGCGGGCAAAACCACACTAACCGAGAAATTCCTGCTCTATGGTGGCGCAATCCAGATGGCAGGTCAGGTCCGCGCCAAGGGCGAAGCCCGTCGCACGCGCTCGGACTTCATGCAGATGGAGAAGGACCGGGGCATCTCCGTGTCCGCCTCAGCAATGTCGTTTGATTTTGAGACCTTCCGCTTCAACCTCGTTGATACACCGGGCCACTCGGACTTTTCCGAAGACACTTATCGCACGCTCACCGCTGTAGACGCCGCGATCATGGTCATTGACGGCGCCAAAGGTGTTGAGAGCCAGACGCAGAAACTCTTCGAGGTCTGCCGCATGCGCGACCTGCCGATTCTGACGTTTTGTAACAAGATGGACCGCGAGAGCCGCGAGACCTTTGAGATCATAGACGAAATCCAGGAAAACCTCGCCATCGATGTGACGCCTGCAAGCTGGCCTATCGGCGTCGGACGAGACTTCATTGGCTCCTACGATATGCTCAATGACCGGCTTGAACTGATGGAGCGCGGCGATCGCAACAAACGGGCGGAATCGATCAAGATCGATGGTCTGGACGACCCTAAACTCGCCGAACACGTGCCTGCTGAACTTTTGGAACAGCTTCGCGAAGAGGTCGAAATGGCCCGTGAACTCTTGCCCAGCTTCGACCGCCAGGCCTTTCTTGACGGTACCATGACCCCGATCTGGTTTGGCTCGGCGATCAATTCCTTTGGCGTCAAAGACCTGATGGACGGCATCGCCAATTTTGGCCCCGAGCCGCAGCCGCAATCCGCCTCGCCCCGTCATGTTAGCCCTGACGAGAACGCTGTCGCTGGATTCGTATTCAAAGTGCAGGCGAACATGGACCCCAAACACCGCGACCGTGTGGCCTTCGTGCGCCTCGCCTCCGGCCACTTTAAGCGCGGCATGAAACTGACGCACGTGCGCTCGAAAAAACCCATGGCGATCTCTAACCCTGTGTTGTTCCTCGCGTCGGATCGTGAGTTGGCCGAAGAGGCATGGGCCGGTGATATCATTGGAATCCCGAACCACGGTCAGTTGCGCATCGGCGACACACTAACCGAAGGAGAAGCGATCAAAGTCACCGGCATCCCGTCCTTTGCGCCCGAACTTCTGCAAAACGTCCGTGCAGGTGATCCTTTGAAGGCAAA
>JABDPD010000156.1 GCA_013042895.1 Boseongicola sp.
GTTCACTTTATTCCTGGCCACCCGCTTGCGGGCACCGAGCATTCTGGCCCGCGGTCTGGATTTGCCGAACTTTTTGAGAACCGCTTCACCATCCTCGTGCCGGATGCCGACTCTGACGCGGAAGCCGTGCTAAAACTGACCGAGTTTTGGGAGGGACTTGGCGCCAACGTAGAAACGATGGAGGTCGATCACCACGATCTGGTTCTGGCAGTTACAAGCCACACGCCGCATCTCATCGCTTACACGATGGTTGGTGTTGCTGATGACTTGCGGAGGGTTACCGACAGCGAAGTGATTAAGTATTCGGCCGCCGGTTTTCGCGACTTCACACGCATAGCGGCGTCTGATCCGACAATGTGGCGGGACGTGTTTCTCAACAACAAAGAAGCAACCCTCGAAATTTTGGGGAGATTCACCGAGGAGCTCTTCGCGCTGCAACGTGCCATTCGGAAAGGGGACGGCGAGCACCTTTTTGACTATTTCACCCACACTCGCGCAATCCGCCGCGGCATCATTGAGGCCGGTCAGGACACGGATGCGCCGGACTTTGGTCGCATTGGGAAGAAATCATGAGGCGGATTATTGCGGGCTTAGCACTTTTGGCGATGGTCGCCTGTGGCGGCGGAAATGATGGATCGGATTTGCCGGGCCTAAAGGCCGTTAAGCGTGCGCCCGTCGCCGGACCGGGAGGGTGCGGCGTGCGCGACGCATGGGTTGTGACCGAGGTCGCTGGCGTCCGTCTGTCTCGCCCGGCCATCATGACAATGCAAACCGCGCGGGCTCTGGATCGCTGGGTGCGTTCCGGCGCGGTCCCGGCGATTGGACGGCGCGGCGGTGGACTTGTGGAGTTGACGGTTGCGGCACATTACGCTTGCAGAACACGCAACAGCCGGCCCGGTGCGCGGTTGTCAGAGCATTCGCAAGGCCGCGCAATAGACATCTCCAGCTTTGTTTTGGCCAGTGGCGAACGCATCAGCGTTCTGCGCGGATGGCGAGGTGACGACTCGCGTGTGTTGCGTCGGATGCACCGCGCCGCGTGTGGGCCGTTCGGCACCGTACTTGGTCCTGATGCCGACCGGCATCATCAGGACCATTTCCACTTTGACGTCGCGGATTACCGCAGCGGACCATATTGTCGTTAAGGGCGTGGGGGCTTTGCCCTCGCGCCCGATGCGCTCTCGCCGCGAACTTCTGGACCCAAAGAATAGTCTTAGCGAATAACAATCTTCGGCGCGTCCCCAAGCGGGATTGGTCCCAGAAAGACACTCCCCGACCGTAACGTCAGGTCGGCGTCGATCGTATCCGATGGCCCCTTCAGAGCAGCAATGAACTCGAGTGCGCTTTCAAGTGACCCGGCAGCGCTCTCGCTGATCATCCCGCCGGAGACTGACATCTGTAACAGGCGACGCCAATCAACTGCCTTGACCGAAACTTCGCCGGTTGGTGTCCCTTGCGTATCAACCGTCACTTTGCCCGCCGCGCGGAAGGTTACTGTGCCCCATTCCGCCGAGAGGTCCTTAAGGTCAATCACGGAAATCTGCGGACGCGCCGTTTCAATCGCGCTGCGGTCCCAAGGTGCCGTAAAATCAATGTCCGCATCAAACCTCAGTCGTTCGACCGCACTCGGCAACAGTCCTGCCGGGTCGATGACCGCGATGACTTCAGATGGTGGATGAAATCCAGTGAGTTCGGCTCCAAAGCGATGTGCATCCTGTCGCGCTGGGATCTGCTCACTTGCAAACCGCCCCTGATCCAGTCGCGCTACCCACCCGAGAGTGGAGGCAACGCTCAGCGCATCCACAACGATTGTCGCCCGATCAAGCGGTAGCGAAGGGCTAGGCTCCATGAAAATAGACCCGCGTGCCTGATCATGCGTGAAGGTCAGCGTCTGCAAGGGTGTCGACAAACGATGCTCATTCGGCAGAACCGCGATGACCTGATTCGGCTTATAGGCGAGCGCTAGCATCTGCAAAAATGGAGCGGACCACGCGACCCCGGTCTCCGGATCAGCAAGTCGGACGTCACTCAACGTCGTGTCAAACCTGTTGGGAAACCCGGAAACGTCAATATCGGCCACGTCAGCAGCCCAACCATCTGCCCGACGCTCGTCCACCCATGCCGTCAATGCCCGATCAAGCGCGGATGACCCAAAGGTCCACCAGCCCATCCACCCTAATGCCGCAACCAGGATCACAACGATCAAACGACCCATTTGGCCCTTTCCCCCTACTAAGTTGCCTCGTATTAGAGGCCTTATGAACGAAGGACCAGAGACACTTCCGACGCCCCTTTGGGTCTTCGGCTATGGATCGCTGATCTGGAACCCGGGCTTCCCGGTGGCCGAGCGGCGTCTTGCCACCATGCATGGCTTTCAGCGCAGTTTTTGCATGTCCTCGATCCACCATCGCGGAACCGATACCGACCCGGGCCTCGTCCTTGCGCTCGACCCGGTGGCCGAAGCGTACTGCACTGGTGTCGCTTTCCGCGTTCCCGACGACAGGGCGGATCACACGGTCGAGTATCTGCGGGAACGCGAACTCATTTCTTCGGCCTATATTGAGCGTGTCTTGCCCGTGACTTTCGAAGGTGGAGAGACGGTTCGGGCTCTCTCTTACGTGGTCGACACCAATCATGTGCAATATGTCGGCGGAATGGACCTCGAGCGGCAGGCGCAGATTATCGCACATGCCGTTGGCGGACGTGGGCCAAATACCGAGTATTTGTGGAATACTGTCAGTCACTTGGAGGAACTTGGCATCGGCGATGCCGAGCTGGAATGGCTGAGTGCACGGGTCCGCGACATTGTGAGCGCGAGCTGATTCGTTTGAGGTTGGCAGCACGCTGCGCTTCGCCTATCCTGCCCCAAATATAACAGCGTCAGGACCGGACCCCGAATGGACCAACCGGATCGCGAGGTCGAGCTACAATTCACCCAACCCTATCGTCAGATTCTGACGATGCTGATCGTTTTAGGACTGGTCGGCGCCGGTGCTTACTTAGCCTATCCCCAAGTCGCGCCAGTCTTTCTGGCCAACCCCTATCTGAATGGCTTTATCACATTCGTCTTTGTGATCGGTGTCTTCGCTTGTTTCTGGCAGGTGTATCAGCTGATCATGTCGGTGATCTGGATCGAAGGCTTCGCCAAAGATCGCCCAGGCCATCAATTCACCGCCGCTCCCCGATTACTCGCGCCGCTTGCCAACCTTCTGCGCAAACGAGGCGCTCGGATGCAGCTTGGGGTGTCGTCCACAAGGTCGGTGCTCGACTCGGTTGCCACCCGCATCGACGAAGCCCGTGACATTACGCGATATATCGTCAATCTGCTGATTTTCCTTGGTCTCTTGGGCACATTCTACGGTCTCGCCACAACTGTGCCAGCCGTAGTCGACACAATCCGTTCGCTCGCGCCCCAAGAAGGCGACAGTGGCGTCGCCGTGTTTGAACGTCTGATGACCGGCCTCGAAGCACAGCTGGGCGGCATGGGCGTGGCCTTTGCATCTTCGCTCTTGGGCCTTGCCGGATCGCTTGTGGTCGGCCTCTTGGAGCTTTTCGCTAGCCACGGCCAGAACCGCTTTTATCGCGAGCTTGAGGAGTGGCTCTCGACCATCACGCGCATCGGCTATTCCGCCGATGAGGGCGGTGGAGACTCTTCGATCGATACCGGAGCCATTGCCCAGCTTTCCGAACATATGGCTGAACGCCTCGACCAGATGCAGGCGTTCTACGAAGAGGCGGCCTCGCGCCGTGAAGCAGCCGAGGATCGCCTCGGGATGCTCGCTAATGCCGTGTCCCGCCTTGCCGATCGCATGGGGGAGGGCGATCTGAATACCGGCCCCGATATGTCCGCCATCATCCACAGCCAAGAACGCCTCAGCGAAGCGATTGAAACGCTAGTCACCGAAGGCACCGGCCAGGTCGACGCCGAAAGCCGGATGCGCCTGCGTTCGATGGACGTGCAAATGCTGCGCATCCTCGAAGAAATGTCCGCGGGTCGTCAGGAGTCCTTGGGTGAACTCCGCTCGGACCTTGGCCAGCTGACCAAAGCCGTGCGTGATCTTGCCCGCGACCGCTCTGGCGGAACGTTTTAAGCCATGGCGCTGTCCCGTCGATCCACGCAGCGGATGTCCGGGTCGATTTGGCCGGGATTCGTCGATGCGATGACCGCGCTCTTGCTGGTTTTGATGTTCGTTCTCACGATCTTCATGGTCATGCAGGCCGTCCAGCGAGAGACAATCACCGGACAAGAAACCGAGCTTGACCAACTCGCTGCCGAGGTCACGTCGCTTTCGGTCGCGCTAGGCCTGTCGCAGCAGCAAACGTCTCGCCTTGAAGACAATCTGTCCACGCTGCAAAGCGAAAGCGATCGTCAAGCCGCATTGATCAACAACCTGACGGGACAAATTGACCAACAGGCACAGGCCTTGTCCGAACGAGATGCCGCAATTGCGTCGTTCGAAGCACAGGTCGCCACACTCCTCTCTGAAAGAGACGACGCGCGCGCTCTTGGTGCCGAACTTGCAGCCAACATAGAAGACCTTGAAGCGGCTCGCGCCGTCCTCATTTCCGAACAAGAGGCAATGCAATTGGCCCTTGCCCAAGCACGTACTGAGATTGACGCGCAAAGCGAAGCCGCGCGCCTCGCTGCTGCCCGTCGCGAAGCCTTGGAAGCTCTGACTGCTGATCTTCAGGCCGAAGCCGAAACACGCGAAGCCTCGCTTGCAGAGGCTCTCGCAGCGCTTGAAGCCTCCGAGGCCACTGAAGCGGCCTTGGCAGAAGCCGACGCGCGTACCGCTTCCCTGACAGCAGAACTTGAAAGCGTCGAAGCCGAACGACTTCGCGAGTTGGCCGCTGCTGAAGCCCTACGCGCGCGCCTCGCCGATGCGGAAGGCGCACTCTCCGAGGAAGAACAAGCCCGTCTCGCCGAAGCAGCCGCCGCCGAAGCCTTGCGTGAACGGCTTGAAAACGCTGACGCCGAACTGACGGCGATGTCCCTTGCCCTTGAGGAGCAGCGCCAACAAGCCGAAGACACGCTGACACTTCTCGCTGCCGCAAACGCCGTCGAAAGCGAATTGAACGACCGCCTCACGGAAGCACTTCTTACACTGGAAAATCGCGACGCAGCCCTCGCTGCTCGCGAAGCCACGCTTGGTGACGCGCAAACGCGCGCAAATGAACTCGCTGATCTCTTGCAAATCGCGCAGCTCGAGCGAGACGAAGCGCAAGCCGAACTCGCGAACCTGCGCGCCGAACTTTCTGTTGCTCAAGCGCAACTTGCCGATCTCGGCGCTACGGCTGAGGAATCCGACGCCCGCGTTGTGGCCCTTACGACGGAACGCGACGCACTTCTTGCCGAAGTTGCAGAACTGCGCGAAGCCAGCGCCGACACGGCAACCATTCGTGACCAGCTTGCCGCCGCACTCGCGGCCAAACTTGCTGCTGAAACCACAATTACTGAGGCGCTCACAGAACAGGAACGTCAGGCGGCACTGCTGTCGACAGCGCGTCAGCAACTGGCCGAGGAAGAAAGTCTCTCTGCCCAAAGCCAGCGCGAGGTTGAGGCCCTGAACCAACAGGTTGCGGCGCTGCGCTCTGAACTTGGCTCGCTTCAGGCGCTTCTGGACGCCGCCGCGGAGGCCGACAGCGAAGCACAGGTGCGGATCGAAGCGCTCGGCTCGCAACTGAACACCGCTCTCGCGCGCGCCGCCCAAGAGGCAAAACGCGCCGCCGATCTGGAGGCCGCTGAAGCCGAACGCCTGCGTCTCGAGGCCGAGCGTCTCCAGAATGAAGTCGCCGACCTTGCCGATTTCCGATCTGAATTCTTTGGAACGATGAGACAGGTTCTTGCGGACCGCGATGAAGTCCAGATCGTCGGCGACCGCTTTGTCTTCTCGTCCGAGGTTCTCTTCGAAAGCGCTTCGGCGACCCTCAGCGCCGAAGGTCAGGAACAGATCGCAAGTGTCGCGAACCTCCTCGCAGAGGTCGCCGTCCTAATCCCTGACACCATCGACTGGATGATCCGCGTCGATGGTCATACCGACAACGTGCCACTCGGTGGCTCGGGTGAATTTGCTGATAACTGGGAACTTAGTCAGGGTCGCGCGCTTTCGGTTGTGAAGTATCTCACCGAAGACCTGGGCTTCCCACCGAACCGACTGGCGGCCACTGGTTTCGGCGAGTACCGCCCCGTGAATACAGAAGATTCCTCAGAAGCCCGCGCCCAGAACCGACGGATCGAACTCAAGCTGACCGAGCGTTGAGCCGCCTAAGCAGTGCGCTTGCATAAATTCTCCGCCATCCTGCCTGAGGAGTTGTCAGGAACCAGCTTTTGCGAAGGTCCCAGGCGGCATTCATTTGCGCGTATGTTTCCCCGCGTACGCCGTCGACATGACCACCAAGATTAGTGAGTGTTAATTCGCTGAACCATAGTTCGTGTCCGTCGCTCAGGAAATCCACTCGCACATGATCGAACCTCTGTCCTAGAGCTTTGGCGATCGCGAGAGCTTGTGCCGCAACGGGCGGCAAGGGGCGGTTCGCTCTCGATTTGGAGCTTGGGGAAACTTCGTCGCTGACATAGAGGAGGCCGTCCTCATCAGTTCTCCAGATGTCGGCCTGTTGGGTTAAGTCCCGTTCATATGGCGCAAACACACGCGGAACTATGTCGCCGAAGGTGTAGAATTTGAGCTCGTATTTCGCCTGCTCTATGAATTCTTCAAGGTATATCTTGGGCTGCACTTCGAAATAAAATGGTTCGTACCACTGCGTGCCATACTTCTGCGTCGCAAAGTGTCGCGCTCGCGCTATGACGTCATCTCTTTTTGGCATTGGCTCTTTGAAGAATACATTCCAACCTGAGCCGTTGTTCCCTTTTAGGACCAGACCCGGTTGCCATAGATCCTCTGGAATGTCGCCTGCGTCGTTCCCGACCCAAACGACCTCCGGTAGGACAAGATCAAACCCATTCTCCTTGAGCCAATCTCGCACCGCAAGTTTGTCGCAAACTATTGGAAACAAGGGGTTCTTATCGAATACTTTGCGCCAGAAGAATTTGTCATTGAGTGATTTTGGCAAGGCAGGATTGGGCAGGAACTTTTGATCAGATAAACACAGATAGCGTGCTGTAACTTTTGGAAGCCGGAACAGGACGCAAAGACGCACAATCAAGAGAACAGAATGATCAAATAAAGCAACAATAGCGTTGCCCAGCGGCGCGTTACTCAAATGCCATTCCTTACAGAATTGCGACGCAGTATGACTCGGTCTTTCACCTGTGATCAACCCGAGGCGTAATTCCAAATTGTGAATCGCGATGCTTGTCTGGCAAGAAAAAACGCCCAGACCGAAGACTGGGCGTTCTCAATCTTGATAGTCGGCCTATTACTCCGCCGTCAGCAGCGGTGGTTTCTTCTTCGGAGAAATCCGCTTCGTTTTGTGTTCGATCCGAAGGTCCAGTTTGCCTTCCTTCACGCCCACTTTGACGATGCCACCCTTGGCGAGTTTGCCGAACAGCAGCTCTTCCGCCAGAGGCTTTTTGATCTCTTCCTGAATAACCCGCCCAAGCGGACGCGCGCCCATTTTGTCGTCATAGCCTTTGTTCGCCAGCCATTCCGCAGCAGGACGCGTCAGTTCGATGTGAACGTTGCGATCCATAAGCTGAGCCTCGAGCTGCAACACGAACTTTTCGACCACTTGCAGGATAACCTCCTTCGGCAAAGCGCCAAAGCTGATCACAGCATCCAGACGATTGCGGAATTCCGGCGTAAACGTGCGTTCAATCGCCGCCGTATCCTCACCCTCGCGCTTATCACGTCCAAAGCCAATTGCAGCCTTCGCCATATCAGCTGCGCCGGCGTTCGAGGTCATGATTAACACGACATTGCGGAAATCGACCTTGCGTCCGTTGTGATCGGTCAAACTGCCGTGATCCATGACCTGCAGCAGAATGTTGAACACATCCGGGTGCGCCTTTTCGATCTCGTCGAGCAACAATACACAATGCGGATGCTGATCCACACCGTCTGTCAAAAGCCCGCCCTGATCAAAGCCAACATAGCCCGGAGGCGCACCGATCAGACGCGATACGGCGTGCTTCTCCATGTACTCGGACATGTCGAAGCGCATCAGCTCGACTCCAAGAATATCCGCCAACTGCTTGGCGACCTCGGTTTTACCCACTCCGGTTGGTCCTGCGAACAGGTAGTTGCCAATCGGTTTTTCTGGCTCACGCAGACCAGCACGGCTCAGCTTGATCGCCGAGGCCAAAGCTTCGATTGCTGTGTCCTGGCCAAAAACTACGCGCTTCAGCGAAGCATCGAGGTCTTTCAACACAGCCGCATCGTCTTTCGAGACGTTCTTCGGCGGGATCCGAGCAATCTTGGCCACAACATTCTCAATCTGAGTTACGTCAATCGTCTTGGCCCGCTTTTCGGCAGGAACCAGATGCTGTGCTGCACCTGCCTCGTCAATCACGTCGATCGCCTTGTCCGGCAATTTACGGTCATTGATATACCGCGCCGACAATTCGACCGCCGTGCGCACTGCATCGTCAGTGTAGTTCACCGAGTGATGCTCCTCAAAATACGGCTTCAGACCCAACAGAATCTTCACGCTATCGTCGACAGTCGGCTCGTTCACGTCGATTTTCTGGAAGCGACGCGACAACGCGCGGTCCTTTTCGAAATGCTGACGGAACTCTTTGTAGGTCGTCGAGCCCATGCACCGAAGCTTCCCGCCCTGAAGCGCAGGCTTCAGCAGGTTCGACGCATCCATTGCCCCACCGGAGGTCGCACCTGCACCGATCACCGTGTGGATCTCGTCGATGAACAGGATTGCATCTGGATGCTCTTCCAACTCGGTCACTACAGCCTTCAGGCGCTCTTCGAAATCACCGCGATACCTTGTGCCGGCCAAAAGCGCGCCCATATCGAGCGAATAAATCGTCGAGCCCTGCAGAACTTCAGGTGTCTCCTTGGCGATAATTTTGCGTGCAAGGCCCTCAGCAATTGCTGTCTTGCCTACGCCGGGATCTCCCACCAAAAGCGGGTTGTTCTTGCGACGGCGGCAAAGCACCTGAATGCACCGCTCGACTTCGTGCTGTCGCCCGATCAACGGGTCCACATCGCCCTGTTCGGCCTTCACGTTCAGATCGACACAGTACTTCGCAAGTGCGCTTTCCTTGGCTTCTTCTTCGGAAGTCCCGGCAGCGGCTTGTGCTTCCTCGTCAAACTCAGGAGCGCCTGACACCGACCGGCTTTCGCCAAACGACGGGTCTTTCGCGACACCATGCGCGATAAAGTTCACAGCATCGTAGCGAGTCATGTCCTGTGCCTGTAGGAAGTAGGCCGCGTTCGACTCGCGCTCGGCAAAGATTGCAACAAGCACGTTCGCACCGGTTACTTCTGTACGGCCTGATGACTGCACATGGATCGCTGCACGTTGAATGACACGTTGGAACGCAGCCGTTGGTACGGCTTCCGACCCTTCGACCTCCGTCACAAGTGTCGACAAATCTTCATCGATGAAATCGTTCAGCGTCTTGCGCAGGTCTTCCAGATCGACGGAACAGGCCTGCATCACCTTTGCGGCGTCAGGTTCGTCGATCAGCGCCAGAAGCAAATGCTCCAGCGTTGCAAGCTCATGGCGGCGCGAATTGGCGATCGCCAGCGCTGCGTGGATCGCATCTTCGAGCGTCTTGGAAAAAGATGGCACGCTCTGTGCTCCTTCACATTGGAGGTCAGGCAGGGAAAGGCCCCACCGTTCCATGGCCTCATAGTATTAGACTTCGGTTAGTTTTGCCGAGCTTCAAGGCTTTTTTCTTTGCGATACATCACATTTTTACACTGTGACGTAATTTACACCTTAAATCGCGGGAAATTATGGCAATTTTAGAAAGAATTTCTTCTGCGCCGGATTTCTACGAAGACAGCTTCGTCCGAAGCCTCGCTCATATTTAGGGCATCTTTTACGCTCTGCAATCCCACGCGCAGGTATGGATTGGTCTTATGTTCCAGTTCAAGCGTCGTTGGAACGGTCGCTTTGCCTGCCGCAAGGTCCGCTTTGGCCTGTTCGATGCGCGCGATGAGATCCGGGTTGTCCGGCTCAATTGTCATCGCGAATTCACCGTTTCTGAGCGTGTATTCGTGACCTGAGCAAATCAAAGTTTCCGAGGGCAGGGCACCAAGGCGCATCACGCTGCGATACATCAACCCAAACCGCTCTTCTGGCGTTTTTCCACAGCCAAGCGCCATCAGACTGTCGGCTGTGAACGCGATATTTGCCTGAGGCACATAGTAGGCGACGTGCCCGACGGTGTGTCCCGACACATCCATGACCGTCACCGCAAACTCACCAAAATCGAAGCTGTCGCCGTCATCATGTTCAATATCCAGAGTGGGCAAGCGATGCGCATCCGCCCGGTTGCCGCGAACACGCGCTCCAAACCGTTCGCGCATGATATCGACACCGTCGATGTGGTCCCAGTCGTGATGCGTGATCCAAATCTCGTCGAGTCCCCAGCCGCGTTGCATCAGGGCATCCATGATCGGGTCCACCTTGGGGGGCGCATCTACCAGCACAGTTTTCCCCTCGACGTGTAAAAGGAAGGTGTAGTTATCGGACTGTGTCGGGATGGTGACGAGTTCAAATGTCATGGCAATGCCGATTTAACCCTCTATGGTTTGTACCAAGTGTCAGGCAGAAGAAGGCAGAGCGCAATGCATCTTGATGTGCTCGATCTCAGAACCTTTTATTACCGTACTCAACTCGGGCGCGGCGCGCAGTCTGCTATCCGTGAACAGGTCACCACACTTTGGCCATCTGCCAAAGGACAAAATGTGGCGGGCTTTGGCTTCGCCGTCCCGTTGCTGCGCCCCTACATGGTCGATGCCCGTCGTGTGACAGCCCTGATGCCGGGCCAGCAGGGCGTCATGCCATGGCCTGCGGGGATGGATAACGTATC
>JABDPD010000157.1 GCA_013042895.1 Boseongicola sp.
CCGAATGCGCGAAATAATGGCCGGACAATTATTTGAAGACCCGCTCCAGATGATCTGGAGGATGCGGCAAGCGCTGAGAACTACATCGCGTCCATTCTTAAGTTAATCGAGGCGTCAGTACTCACATCGCTGACTTTGGAATAATTGCACCCCGGTGTCCGACAACTTTCGCCGCCAACTCATGCCCCGCTCTTAGCGCATCTGCCTGCGATGCTCCGCGAAGTCGCGCTGCAAGATAGCCGCCATTGAAGCTGTCACCCGCGGAAGTCGTATCGATCACGCGAGGTGCTGCCGAGTACTTTTGCTTAACCGCCTCGCCAATAGAGACGGGTCCCGTCTCTCCACACTTCATGGCTCCCACGGCTGAACTTGACGAAAAACGCGATAACGTAGCCTCCTCGTTGCCACCGAATACTGCCATCTCGTCGTCGATCGACGGTAAGGGAATATCGACAAAGGACCAAAACGCCTCTGTCACCGCTCGTGCGTCGGCTGTGTCCCAAAGTCGTGGTCGATGATTGTTGTCGTAGGCGACCCGTTGGCCAGACTTCTGAAGGTGATCAATCAGCTGCCAACGCACCTCGTCCGCCAAAATGGCCATAGAAATCCCCGAAAGGTAGATGAGGTCATATCCTTCGAGCGCCGAAAAATCTCCGTCACCAAACAAATGACGCGCCGCCGAAGCCGATCTCCAATAGGTAAAGGACCGCTCCCCTTCGGGGCTCAGCGTAATGGCATAAAGGCCCGGTACTGCAACCGGATCAATGCCGATCCGTGACACTCCAATGTCTTCAGAAGCGATAAAGTCTCGAATACGTGAAGAAAACGGATCGTTCCCAAGTCGCGTGATATAGTCGACTTCAATCTCTGGAGCCGACCGCTTGAGGTAAACGGCAGTGTTCAGAGTGTCGCCCGCAACAGCCAGTGTCGCAATATCACTGTCTAGCGACAGTTCAATCATAGCCTCGCCGATGCAAGCGACTCGTGTCATGGATTAGCCTTTGTAACGAGCGGAATAGAAGTCGACCATCTGAGGGACCATATCCTCGGAGCGCCCGTCCTCCATTGCCGCTTTGAGCCCAGTCAGCGCTGATTTCGCCATAATGCTGTCCACGCCCGCGTCGTTTGCCATCTGAACGTAGTATCCGACATCCTTGGCGCCATTCTTCACGGCAAAAGCAAGCTGCATTGGATCGCCATCAAGACCATATGCTTTCACAAAGTCCATCATTCCAGAACGCAGCGGGCCGGCCGCCATCACATTGTAGACCTTTTCTCGGTCGACGCCCATTACGTCCGCCATTGCAAAGGCTTCGGACATCGCATTCGCTGTTGTCATCGCAAAAAAATTGTTGATCAATTTGATCGTGTGACCCGCTCCGAGATCACCAAGGTGAAATACGTTCTCGCCCAGATCGTTTAGCACGGGCTCTACCTTGTCGAAGGCGGCCTTATCCCCGGAACCCATGATATTGAGTAATCCATCCTTCGCATGAAGTGGGGTCCGCCCAAGAGGAGCATCCAGATAAGTGCCTCCCGCTGACGCAACTTCTTCGCCGAGCTTGCGCGTCGAAGCAGGCAAAGAGGTGCCAAAATCAATGACAACCGCGCCCGAGCGTAGCCCAGAGATGACCCCGTCTTCACCACGCATTCGAGCTTCGACGCTGTCTGATGTGTCCATGCACAACATCACAATGTCGCTTGCGGCCGCGACATCGCGAGCCGTCGCCACTTCGGACGCTCCCCGAGCGACGGCCGCGTCAATATTGGGCCGCGACCGATTAGGTGTCACAGTCACATGGTATCCAGTAGCCTGAAGGCGTTCGACCATCGCCGACCCCATCAGGCCAAGACCGATAAATCCAATTGCTGGTTTCGTCATCTTGTCATCCTTTCAATTCAATCTCTGCAACAAGCGCCGCGCCGCGCCGCCCCAATTCATCGGAACACTTTGCGCCCGCACCATTCCCGGCCGAGGCGACAGCCAATCGCGAAGTCAAACGCGCGATCTCCGGCCGAAGGTCGTCTGTCCATGTCGTCATGCAAGCATCCATCTTGACACTCAGAACCTCGACGCCGGGGAACAGCGCTCGGAACCGCGCATCCTGATCATCGCGCACCGACTTACGCCCGCCTGACCGAAACCAATCACCAATTTCATCAGGAGAGGTCAGCAAAATATCATCAGGATCGCCACCAAGCTTCATATAGTGTTTGCCATCTGGATAACGGATCGGTGGTAATAAATAGTGCCCTTCTGGAGTTCCCATGACCAACGACGGCAAATATGCCAGCCGATTGGATTCATCCTCGGACAGTTCAAAAAGCGTCACAGTACGCCCACAAACTCTGTATTTATGAGACCGGCTAAGGACGTGATCTGTCATTCCGCCAGCTGCAACTAAAACTCTATCGTAAGTGCGGTGCCCAGCACCCGTTTGGACGCGAATGCCATGTGATGTTTCTTCAAGCCCGAGCACCACAGCGTCCAGCGCCATCGCACCCGCAGATTCGGCCAGTTTCGTCTGCGCCGCGACTAGCCGACGCGGTGAAATATGTCCGCTATCTTCGGGTTCCCACAACGCGCTCCAGCCGTCAGGCAGCGACAAATCTGGAATGGCCTCGGCTAGTAATGGCCGACTTAGATCCTGATGTAGAACGGAAAATTCGCCTGCGACCTTGCGTGCACTTGCTAGAAAATCACCGGCCTCCGCCCCTGCCATCAACGCGCCAACGGGCGAGAAAAATGAAACCCCCGAGGCCTCTTCGATTTCCGGAAATCGCGCGATCGAAGCTATCGACGCTTCGGCCCAAAACCGATCCGTAGCATTCTTTCGGGTGATCCGGCCTTCGTCATAATGACTTCCGAAAACACCTGTATGAGCGCGCTTGTCTTGCGGCTCCACCGGACCAATCAACGTAGTATCATGCCCGGAGTTCGCCAGGTGCCGTGCTGCCGCGCTGCCGATCAGACCCCGACCGATAACTGCAATTGAAGGATGCGCGGACATCAATCCGGCCGCAACGCATCAATCAGAGGCAGCATCGCAACGGGATCGGGTCGGATACCCGAGTAGGCTTCAAACGATCCAAGAATCATATGGCGAAACAAATCGAAACCCGAGATAGCTAAAAGGCCTTGTGATGCAGCGGCCTTAAGAAATGTAGTTTGTGTGGGTGTATAGACGGCATCGAACGCCCAGGATTGCTCACCAATTGCTGCTGTATCAAATGCCGAACGACGGTCGTCTCCCATGCCCAGTGCGGATGCGTTCACTAGGCCATCGGCATCGCGCGTGGCATCTCCGCTTTCGTCCATGCCGATTGCTCGCGCAGGCCCACCAACCAGCTCAGCCATTTTTTCCGCCGCTTCCGGGACCGGGTCCCAAAGCGTAATATCTGATGCTCCCAGGACGACTAACGCAGGCACGATGGCACCCGCCACCCCGCCGGCGCCAGCCACGGCGACCTTGCCGGGAAGTGCGTCACCCATCGTTGCCTTCCACGCGCCGACGAACCCTGTATAGTCCGTATTGAAGCCTTTCGTTTTTGGTCGGAACGTCAGCAAATTCGACGCAGCCAAATGCGCGGCTTCGGCAATCATTCCATCACCAGCACGCGTTCTTGCGGCAATCTTGTAGGGATGGGTTATCGTTACACCCGTCCAATCAGATGCAATAAGCTCATCGACTTTGGCATCGAAGTCGAAGTCGGGCATCTCGCCGGTGTCTATCGGA
>JABDPD010000159.1 GCA_013042895.1 Boseongicola sp.
GATACGGGCCGCGTGGTCTATGACGACAGCGCCCAGAAGGTGTTGGACGACGAGAAACTCCGCGCGGAATACCTCGCGATCTAAATGACCAGCGCCGGGCGTGTGCCCGGCGCCTCACCTTTGATAACAAGACTTGGAGAGTCCCATGCTGGAAACAAAAAACGGCATGTACCTGCCGACAGACGACTTTGCATCCAACGCCCATGCCGACCAAGCCACCTATCAGGCTCTGTACGATAGCTCGGTCGAAGACCCGGAAGGATTCTGGGGCGAGCACGGTAAGCGCATCGATTGGATGAAGCCCTACACCCGCGTAAAAAACACCTCCTTCGCCCCCGGCAACATAGACATTCGCTGGTTTGAAGACGGCACTTTGAACGTCGCGGCCAACTGTATTGACCGCCACCTTGAGACACGCGGCGACCAAACAGCGATCATCTGGGAACCCGACAGACCGGACGACGAAGCGCTCCACATCACTTACAAGGAGCTGTACTCCAACGTCTGCAAATTCGCCAATGTTTTGAAAGACATGGGCGTCGGAAAAGGCGACCGCGTCGTTCTCTACATGCCAATGATCCCGGAAGCCGCCTACGCCATGCTCGCCTCCGCGCGTATTGGCGCGATCCACTCTATTGTCTTTGCGGGGTTTTCGCCGGACGCGTTGGCCTCACGCGTCAATCAATGTGAAGCCAAGGTGGTGATCACCGCTGACGAGGCTCCCCGCGGCGGGCGAGCTACACCGCTCAAAACCAACGCTGACAAAGCCTTCGAGAAAGTCACATCTGAAACACAAATGCTGGTGGTCAAACGCACTGGCGGCGATATTCCGATGCAAAACGGCCGCGATACCTGGTTCCACGAAGCAAGCAGAAACGTGACAACCGATTGCCCGCCTGAGGAAATGAACGCCGAAGACCCGCTCTTCATCCTCTACACATCCGGTTCAACTGGTCAGCCAAAAGGCGTTGTCCACACCACCGGCGGCTACATCGTCTACGCCTCTATGACCCACCAATACACCTTCGATTACCACGACGGAGACGTCTTCTGGTGCACCGCAGACGTCGGTTGGGTCACGGGTCATAGCTATATCGTCTACGGCCCCCTCGCCAACGGCGCGACCACTTTGATGTTCGAAGGCGTGCCCACGTTTCCGGATGCCGGGCGCTTTTGGGCAGTCTGCGAAAAACACAAGGTCAACCAGTTCTACACCGCCCCCACCGCCATCCGCGCTTTGATGGGCAAAGGTCCCGAGTTTGTCGAGAATTACGACCTCTCCGACCTCAAAGTCCTCGGCACAGTGGGCGAGCCGATCAACCCTGAGGCTTGGAGCTGGTACCATAACGTTGTGGGCAAAGGGAATGTTCCCATCGTCGATACATGGTGGCAAACTGAAACCGGCGGCCACCTGCTGACCCCTCTGCCGGGCGCCACACCCACCAAGCCGGGCTCTTGCACCGTTCCCTTCTTCGGCATCCAGCCTGTCATTCTTGAACCAACCTCCGGCGAGGAAATCCAGGAAACCGTCGCCGAAGGCGTGCTTTGCATCAAAGACAGCTGGCCCGGCCAGATGCGCACCGTTTGGGGCGACCACGAACGCTTTGAAAAGACGTACTTCGCTGATTACAAAAACTACTACTTCACCGGAGACGGAGCCCGCCGCGACGAAGATGGGTACTATTGGATCACAGGACGCGTCGACGACGTTATCAACGTCTCTGGTCACCGCATGGGCACCGCTGAAGTCGAAAGCTCTCTCGTCGCCCACGAGAAAGTCGCCGAAAGCGCAGTGGTCGGCTATCCACATGACATCAAGGGTCAGGGGATCTACGCCTATGTCACGCTGATGAACGGTGTTGAGCCTACAGAGGAGCTGCGCAAAGAGCTCGAAGTTTGGGTCCGCAAGGACATTGGCCCCATCGCAAAACCGGACTTGATCCAATGGGCTCCGGGCCTGCCAAAGACGCGCTCCGGTAAAATCATGCGCCGCATCCTGCGAAAGATTGCCGAAGACGACTTCGGCTCGCTGGGAGATACTTCGACGCTTGCCGAACCCGAAGTGGTGGAAGAATTGATCGAAAACCGCATGAACCGCTCGTAGGGTTCAACAGACCAAAAATGGAAAAGGCCCGCGCGTCAAAGCGCGGGCTTCTTCATGCAGACTACGGGCATTCGATGATTGCTGTTTGTCTCTAATCGCAGCGAATGCCTAGTCGGAGTCTAGAGTGATAGATGCTGCGGCGGCAACTAACGACTGCTTAGCAAAGGATCACAAACCCAGTGCCTGCAGGTTTTGGTCATTCCATCAATTAGACCCCGGGCCAGGGCGGGGTATCTCCGCTGCCTGAGAGAGCGGAAACCATTTCTTGAATCGCTGGCAAATCGTACTGTCGCCCAAGACCGTGATCCTCTCATGCCGCATCGCCTCTGAAAGTGATACGTCGCCCATCCAGACTCGGACAAGGTCGTGCGAGGTAGTGGAAATATAGGCCGATACGTCCTTGCCGGGGTCCTCGTAGCAAAGATCACGGGAGTTTCCTTCGCAAACGATCCACCATTTCTTGTATTCGTTCAGATCTGAAAACTGAAAGCAAAGCACGGATTCCCCGCCCGGCAGCTCTTCCGTTCTGATGTTGCGTTCGACGTCGAACATCAAAAAAGCAACATCCATTTCGTCGCTGCGCAACTCGTCGCGCGCCCAACGCATACCCCAGACGACAAGCGACTCGATGACCGGGGCAAGCTCCTTCCCGGCAGGGGTGAGGTGGTATTCAAAGCCGCGTTGTCCGCTGATCGGGCGTTTTACAATCACGCCGCTTGACTCAAGCTCCTTCAGTCGCGTGTTCAGAACCGTGGGGGAAATGCGCGGCATCCCTTTCTGCAATTTCGAGAACCTAGTGCTGCCCAACAGAAGCTCCCTGATGATCAGCAACGACCACGTATTCCCAAGAATCTCTGCGGATTTCGCCACAGGACAAAACTGACCGTATTGCATCGTTCATTTCCTAACTACGCGAAACGTAGTTCGTTACTACGCTTGGCGAAGTATCACTGCAACACACGCGGAGGCTACCACCCCACCATCAAAGCAAACACAGGAGAAAAGCAATGATGGGTTTTGTGACAAACGTCTTGAAGATTTTTGGAGTGGTGTTTTTGAGGTTCCGTCCCGTGCCCCGGGTCTGGAATGTCTGGCTGGTGGGGGTCAACCTGATGTGTCTCTATTTCATTGGGCACATCGAAGCTCAGGTTGTTCTTGTGACGACGTTGATGTCAGTCGTCGTGCAGGCGATCATCTATGGCCGGATCGGGTTCACGCGGGTCCTTGGCATCGGCCATCTGCTGTGGATCCCAATGTTCGCCTGGATGGCCGCGCGCATCGACAGCATCGGCGCCCATCCAGAATTGCAGGCATGGCTCATCGTGTTGGCCGTGACAAATGCTGTGTCTTTCGCGATCGACATCACTGACGTGACCCGTTTCGTAAAGGGTGAGCGCACACCTCACTATCGATGGAGCTGATCTTATGGAAATGGAATTCATCGAAATATTGGGGTTCGCAGCAGGTGCAACGACCCTTGTCAGTTCTGTACCACAGCTGATTGCCAACTTGCGAAATCAAGAGTTGGCACGGGGCCAAAGCCTGTCTCGCAACTGTCTTCAGTCTGCAGGAAACGCATTGTGGTTCGTCTATGGTGCCTCAGTTGGCTCCGCATCAATGCTCACCTTTGCAGCTCTTGGCTGCTTGATGGCGAGTTGCCTGGCGCTCCAAGCATATCTTGTTCAGCAGAAGAGTGCTGGAAGAGAGTACGGACAGAAACTAACCGAAATTGGGGTGGCGGCAGCCTAGATCAACGACACTTGCCGTTGGCGGAGGCCATCGCAGAACTCATTCTCTCAGGCAGCCGTTGATCACAGAGTGGTAGACGGCTGCTTGG
>JABDPD010000160.1 GCA_013042895.1 Boseongicola sp.
GGCAAGATAGGCGTCAAGGTCCAGCATCTTGCTGGCCTTGGCGACACGCTCTTCGACGATGGCCTTGTCCTGGCCTTCCTGCTTCAGGCCCAGCCCCATGTTGTCCTTTACTGTCAGGTGCGGATAAAGCGCATAAGACTGGAACACCATCGCGATCCCGCGCTTGGCAGGCGGCACGGTGTTCACCACATCTTCCCCGATCGTTACGGTGCCCGAGGACGCATCTTCGAGCCCCGCGATCACCCGCAAAAGCGTTGACTTGCCACAGCCCGAGGGCCCGACAAAGACAACAAATTCACCGTCTTCCACCGTCAGATTGATGTCCTTCAGCACGTGTACCGAACCAAAGGATTTGTTGACGTTTTCAAGCTTGAGCGCGGTCATGGCGTCTCTCCCAAAGTGATAATCTGGCCTGTGCGGATGCTTTCATCAGCAGCAAGGCAAATGCGCAGTGATTGCACCGCGTCGGTCATGTGGCGGCTTAGGTCGGCGTTGGTCTGAATGGCGTCCACGATCCACGCCTGCTCGGCATCGCACAGCTCTTGGTGCCCCGGCTCATCTGGCAAATCGATCAGGCGGTCATCTCCGGGACGGTGCACAAGCAGACCCCCGACCTTTGTATGGCCATCCACATCGTCGGACGCGCCCTTGTTGGCGTCGGTGATGCTGACGGCGCCATTGGGGCTGACCACGTCTTTCACAAAAAACGCGGTTTCAGACATCATCGGGCCCCACCCCGCTTCGTACCAGCCAACCGAGCCATCGTCGAAAACCACCTGAAACTGGCCGTAATTATACATGTCTTCGGCGATCTCATCGGAAAGCCGCAGCCCCATGCCGTGCACGCGCACCGGTTGCGCATCGGTGATCTGGCACATCACATCCACATAATGCACACCGCAATCAACCAGCGGCGATGTCGTCTCCATCAGCGCTTTGTGCGTTTCCCACGTAGGCCCATCCGATTGCTGGTTCAGGTTCAGGCGAAACACGTATGGCCCACCCAGACCGCGTGCTTCCGCGATCAGCCGCTGCCAGCTTGGGTGGTGCCGCAAGATGTAGCCAACACCAAGCTTTCGGTTCAGCCGTTTGGCCGTGTCGACCACGTGCTGCGCATCGTCTGCCGTCATCGCCAAGGGTTTTTCGACAAAGACATGCGCGCCTGCCTCCATCGCAGCGATGGCGTATTCGGGATGCGTATCGGTATAGGTCGCGATCACTGCCAGATCAGGCTTGGTTTCGGCCAAAGCCTGATGGAAGTCGGTGAAAAGCGGATAGCCTTTCAATCCTTCCGGCAAATCCACCGGCGAGCGGTTCACCAGTGCGACGATCTCGGTATCGGGATGGCCGTGGTGCGCCAACGCGTGGCTGCGCCCCATATTCCCAAGCCCTGCGATAAGCACCCTCATTTGACCGCTCCCGAGGTGATGCCGCGGATCAATTGGCGCGAGAAGATGACGTAAAGGATCATCACCGGCAGGATCGCCATAGACAGTGCGGATAGCACCGCGTTCCAGTCGGTGACGAACTGACCGATGAACACTTGGCTGCCGAGTGTCAGTGTCTTCACCTCTTCTGACGGTGCAAGGATCAGCGGGAACCACAGATCGTTCCAGATCGGGATCATGTTGAAGACAGCGACCGTTGCCATTGCAGGCCGCACCAGCGGCAGAACAAGGCGGAAGAAAATCTTATACTCAGACAACCCGTCAATCCGCCCTGCGTTTTTCAGATCGTCAGAGACACCCTTCATGAACTCGCTGAGGATAAAGACCGCCAGCGGCAGGCCCTGCGCAGTATAAACAAGGATCAGCGCGGTCAGCGTGTTCACCAGTCCGGTTGAAACCATCATTTCCAGTATGGCGACCGTGCCGATGCGAATGGGGATCATGATCCCAAGCGCCAGATAAAGCCCCATCAGCGTGTTAAAGCGAAACCGATATTCGGCCAGCGCAAAGGCGGCCATGGCGCCAAAAAGCAGGATCAGCGTCAACGACACGACCGTCACGATCATCGAGTTCTGGAAGTAGAGGAAAAAGTCGCCTTGCTTGAGAACCGTCTCATACCCGATCATCGAAAAGCTGTCGGCATTGGGCAGCGCCAGTGGCTCGCGGAAGATCGCTTTGCGCGTCTTGAAGCTGTTGATCAGAATGACGAATACCGGGAAAAGCGCGATCAGCG